>JBGTGJ010000031.1:0-5962 GCA_041746775.1 bacterium | reverse complement strand
TATCGATACGATCGTTGGGGCTGAACTATATTTCTTAAGCGGCTATTTTTTGATGCGATTTTTTCAGCTGCAAAATCTCGCAGCGCTTCATCATACCAAGATCGGCCTGACGCTCCACATTTTGGGAACAGCGGGGGGGATACTTCTTTACTATATTATTTTTGAAGCCTCGATCGGCGCCACTTTGGGAAAAATCTTTTGCCGTTTGCGGGTGGTTGAGGAAAATGGCCAAAAAGCATCGATCGGAAATATATTGATTCGAAACCTGCTGCGCCTGATCGATTATCCGTTTCTCTTCTTAGTCGCCATCATCACTATGGAGTCTTCCCCCTGGCATCAGCGCCTAGGGGACCGAGCTGCTAAAACCGTGGTTATTAAAAGATCGAGAAGGCATCTTCCGATCATCGATCTCGCTCACACCCCACTCGGATCGACCTTAAGTCGAATTTTTGCCGAGGGGATCGACCTCTGTTTTTCTCTTCCGTTCCTTTATGGCTATCTTTTCCTCTTGCCGGCACAGCGCCCCTACCTCGCTTGGGTCATGTATCTTCACATTCCGATTCTATTTATCTTTTACTACACGCTGCTCGAATTTTTTACCGGAACCACCCCAGGAAAATCGGTATTTAAAAGGCAAGTTGTTTTGGAAAATGGAGAACCGCTCGATTTCTCGAGTGCTTTATTAAGAAACCTCTTCCGCCCCATCGATTATGTTCTTGGTTATCTATTAATGACGGTGAGTAAAAAGAAGCAGAGACTAGGCGACATGGCCGCAGAAACCCTGGTCATTGCAAGACCGACGGGAAATAAAGGATGGATCGCCATTCTATCCGCGTTCCTTGTTACCTTTTCGGTCTGTTACGTTGGATTTAAAAATCAAAATAATTTTATCATGAAAGATTATGGGTTAAGACCGTCGCAAGGTTGGAGAATTTTTATTCCCAAGCTCAGACCTCAAGGATTCGGACATCGAACATCGAACATCGAACATCGTCTCCCTGCTACCGTTCCGGTTACTCCCAATAACAAGGCAAAAGTCACCAATGGAAACGTCAAACCGGTCTCGGCAACTCCTGCCCCTTTTCAGGGAAAAAGCTCTCCCAATAACAAACTCAAATTAGAAGAGTTTTATTTCGCCACCGGCCCACAACCAGGGCAAATCCGTTATGACGGGGTTTTTAGAAAGGGGGACCTCTTGTTCGCCTTCTTTAAAATCAGGGGATATAGTCTCAGTGCCGAGAAAGAGACCCGACTCAGTGAAGATCTTCAGGTCGAAAGCCCTGGTGGAGAGTGGATCATCTCGGAAAGAAAGGTCGTCAGCTTTTCCAACAAAATGGAAAATAACTCATCCAGCGTATTATTTGGTAATCAACTAAAAATCCCCAAAGATTCCTCCGAAGGAAAATATCGGGCGGTGTTTATCGTTCATGATGAAATCGCCAAAACCGATTATCTCTTTGAAAAAACTTTTGAGATCCAATGAGCACCACGATCATTCAGCGATTTTATGAAATGGCCAAGCAAGAGGCAGAAGCCCCTGCCTTGGGGGTGTATGACAACGGAACCTATCACAACCTCCCTTGGTGGTTTGTCAAATCGAAGGCAAAACATTTTGGTCTAGGGCTTTTGGAAGAGAAAGCAGAACGAGGGGATTATTTTTATCTCTTTTCTTCGAAAAACCCCACTTGGATTTATTCCGAATTGGGGGGACTCACCATCGGATTAAAAACAGTACCATTGCCGGCGAATCTTAATGCTACTCGACTGGAAGAGTTGATGAAACAGTTTCCCCCCGCTTTTATTTTTATGGGGGAACGAGTCTTTTCTGAAGAGCTGAATTTTTTAAAAAATATCAAAAATCTCAAAAAAATAATTTTGAACCATGAAGATCCCTCGTTTGAGAAAGTCACCGGCTTACCCGCCGCCAGTTTTCGGCAAATTTTTAATAACGGCATTCGCTTCGAATCAAAGTATCACACCACCTACCGAGAAGTGCGCCAGTCTTTTACAGAACTCGATGAAATGAGTCCTGTCTTCGTTGATGAAAATGGGACGGTGACCGAAATATCTCTCCGTTTTGGGGAGGTTGATCGGATGATCGCCCATCTCAGCCGCCAGTGTAGTCAAAATAAAATTCATCGGATCTTTAGCTCGGTAGATTTAAGTCATACTTTAGGAAGGGTTACCTCCCTGTACTGGCCGATTTTTTTAGGGATCCAAACCGTCCTCGATCACCCTCATCTGGAACTGCTCACTCAATTACAAAAAACTCGACCCGAAGCGGTCTATTTTTCTCAGGAGAGAATGGTTCAGTTAGACCGAGAACTGCTACCTTATAAAAAGGAGTTGTTCCCAACAACGACCACTTTCCCACAAAAACTCATATCCCTTGTGAAAACAAAGTTACTGACTTACCGATTAAAAAGAAAACTGGGCGGAAAAATAAAATATTTCTTTCAAGAAACAGCTCATGATGGAGAATTTCAAAAAATCCTTTCTGCCTTGAAGATCCAAACCTTCGTCCCTCAAGAAGATCTCTTACGGAATCGATGAGAAAAACCTAATATCCATGCTAAATTTACTCTTGTGAAATCACGATCACCAAGGTACACAAAATTTATTAAATTCGGAGGAATTCATGTCAGGTCATTCAAAATGGGCCACAATTAAACGAAAAAAAGGGGCAACCGACGCCAAACGGGGAAAGATTTTCTCCAGACTGATCAAAGAAATTACGGTGGCTGCTCGTATGGGGGGAGGAGATCCTTCGGGGAATCCCCGCCTGAGAACCGCGGTTGATGCGGCCAAAGCGGAAAACATGCCTAACGATAATATTTCGCGGGCGATCAAACGTGGGACCGGAGAAATCGAAGGGATTACCTACGAAGAGTCGACTTACGAGGCCTATGGGCCAGGCGGAACGGCAATCATGATCGAAGTGATGACCGACAATAAAAATCGAACCGTCGCTGAAATTCGTCACATGCTCAGCAAAGGGGGAGGAAACATGGGGGAATCGGGATCGGTCGCCTATATGTTTCATAAAAAAGGGACCATCGCGATCGACAAAAAAGTGACAACGGAGGACGCATTGATGGAAGTGGCCCTCGAGGCTGGGGCAGAAGATATTCAAGAAGTCGGCGATACCTTTGAAGTGACCACCGATCCGAAAAATTTCGATAAGGTCTTAACCGCGATCAAGAGTAAAAACCTCCCTACCCTCAATGCCGCCATTGGAATGGTTCCTCAAAATGTCGTCAATTTGACCGGAGACCCTGCGGACAAGATGCTCAAACTGATGGAAAACCTTGAAGACCATGACGATGTGCAAAATGTCTACGCCAACTTTGATATCTCGGAAGAAGAAATAGAAAAACTTTCTAAGTAAAGGACACCATGCAGATTTTGGGGATCGATCCTGGTTCTGTGATTACCGGTTATGGTCTCATCGAAGCAACCAAGGGGAAAGTGGTGCATCTCGATAATGGCGGTATCTTTACCTCCTCGAAAGAACCTTTCAGTGAGCGCCTTTGCCATATTCACGAACAAATTGAATCGTTGCTAGAAAAATTTTCTCCAGACGCCGTCGCCATCGAAAATATTTTTATCGCCAAGAATGTCTCCAGCACTCTCAAACTGGGTCACGCCCGTGGAGCCGCGATCGTAGCCATTGCCAAGGCAAAAATTCCTCTCTTTGAATATTCCGCGCTCCAAGTCAAACAAGCGATCACCGGATACGGCCACGCTTCGAAGGAACAGATTCAAAAAATGATTCAATCCCTGTTGAAATTACCAGAAACCGCTTTTAAGGATGCCTCGGATGCATTAGCCGTGGCGATTTGCCATTTGCACTCCTATCGAATAAAAAAAGTGATGAGTGATGAGTTATGATTGCTTACCTCCAAGGAACTCTCTGTGAAATCAACCAAGACTCGGTGGTGATTTTAACCGGAGGGGTTGGTTATCAAGTCTTCGTCACTAAACGAATCTTACAGTCAGTTCCCGAAATCGGAGCCCCGTTCGAATTAAAAATCCACACCGTCGTTCGTGAAGACCACATCAGCCTGTTTGGTTTTAAAAGATCGGCGGAAAAAGAGCTGTTTCTCAAGTTGCTCCAGGTTAGTAATATCGGCCCTAAACTAGCGCTGAACATCCTCTCCGGTTTGCCAGTAGAGGAATTAATCGAGGCGATTCGACGCGAAGACCTGATTCGACTCACGGCGATTTCCGGAATCGGAAAAAAAACGGCGGAACGCATGATTGTCGAACTCAAAGACAAAATTTTTGGAATACAACTCGATGCCACCGACGCCAAAAATCTACCAGGATCATCCCCTCTTCCCATCTCCCTAACGGATGAGGCGTTGAGTGCGCTGATGAATCTCGGCTATTCCCGACAAGAGGCTCAGCAGGCGTTACGAGGGATTACAATCGATAGAGAAATGCCTCTTGAAGTTTTGCTGAGGGAGGGATTAAAGGCTCTTTCATAAATGAATCGTCTCAACGACAACCTCACAACTGAAAAAACTTTTCTAGAAGAGGAAGAGATCGACCGCTCCCTCCGTCCCAAAAGTTTGGCCGATTATGTTGGACAAACGACGGTGAAGGAAAAACTCTCCATCTTTATCCAAGCGGCGAAACAACGAGGAGAACCACTCGACCATTGTCTTTTCTCCGGCCCCCCCGGCTTAGGAAAAACCTCCCTGGCCAATATTATCGCCTACGAAATGGGAGCTAATATTAAATCAACCTCCGGCCCTGCGATTGAAAGACCAGGGGATCTCGCCGCTATCCTCACTAACTTAGAAGAGAAAGATGTCTTATTCATCGATGAAATTCATCGTTTAAATACCACAGTTGAAGAGATTCTTTATCCTGCCATGGAGGACTTTCAGTTAGATATCGTCATTGGCCAAGGCCCTTCCGCTAAGACCATCAAACTCGATCTCCCCCGCTTTACATTGGTCGGAGCAACCACACGAGCAGGGTTACTGACCTCCCCCTTACGTGATCGATTTGGAGTTGTGGCACGACTCGATTTTTATCAAACAGAGGAATTAGCGACGATCGTCAAGCGTTCCGCCAAAATTCTGGAGATTCCTGTCACCGAAGAGGGGGCATTCGAACTCGCCAAACGTTCTCGGGGCACTCCGCGAATCGTCAATCGGTTATTGAAACGAGCTCGAGATTACGCTCAAGTCAAGGCTGCAGGAATTTTGGACGCAAAAGTGGCCAAAGAAGCGCTCCTCATGTTGGAAGTCGACGAAACAGGGCTCGACCACATGGATCGAAAGATCCTTTTGACCATCTTAAACAAATTTGAAGGGGGACCGGTCGGGGTCGACACTTTGAGTAGTGCCATCAGTGAAGAAAAAGATACCATCGAAGATGTCTACGAACCGTTCCTGATTCAGTGTGGATTAATCAAACGAACCCCTCGTGGTCGAATGGCCACCTCGCTCGCCTTTCAATACTTTAATCTCCCCTCCCCCAAGAAATTTGAAGAAGAAAAACAGGAAAATCTGTTTAGTTAAGTGTTCAGGCATCGATTTTTTTTGAATTGGAATGCTTGCTATGCTAGTCTCCCTTCATTAGGAAAACTTCCGACTCCATGAAAACTTCTTCATCCAAAAAAAAACAAGCTCGTCGCTCTTTTTCGAAGCCGTTTTTCTTTGCCGGGCTTTTTTTGATACTAGCCACCTTTGGAACCTTATCCATCTTAGGTGACAAGGGGGTCATTCATCTCTACCGCCTCAAAAACCTCCATCAATCTCTTCAAAAAGAAAACCAAAAGCTCATCGACGAGCAAGAAGAGCTGACCATTGAAATCGCAAGACTAGAAGATCCCAAATATATGGAATATCTTGCCAAAGAAAAACTCGGTTTACTTCGTCCCAACGAATTTTTCATCATTTTAGACACTCCAAAATCTAACTCCCCGGTTGACAATCTTTCCCCGGTT
>JBGTGJ010000030.1:0-10456 GCA_041746775.1 bacterium | reverse complement strand
GAGCGGCGGCTACTGCGGAACTGTATTGGTGTAAATCTAATCGATATTCCAATTTGATGTCGGCCCCATCGGTAATCCGATAACCTCCACCAATGCTGAAATCGTGAATCTGTTGATCGAGACCGGTATAAGCTCCGGTTGGGTTGATGTCGTGAAGGTAATCGTAGCGGAAATAAGCGTTCCAACTGTTGGACGGAATAAAACCAAGCAATAACATTCCTCCCAACGCCTTACTATTTGGCTGGCCTGCCAAGGCGGGGGTGACATTGTCTTGGCGGTAAATCCCTTCTCCGCTGAGTTGAAAAAGTTGATTAAAACGCAAGGTGAAATCGACATCGATGATGTGAGTGAGATGGGAGTTGGTACCAAACTGCTCAGGACCACCAGCATAGCTGATCCCGATCATGCTTTGCTTTTCTGGTTCTCCCCAGGTGATGCCGAATCGGCTCCCCCATGAGGGGATCGCGCTGTCGGTTCCCACCGAGGTGCTGATGACGTCGACCAAATTGTTGACGACATAGACACTCCAATCAAAACGGTCGGAGAATGGATAATAAAATTTGGCGCCGGTTGCATTTTGCGGACGGACATAACGAAAGATGTTGGAGAAAGAGACTGCCAAGTTATTATTTCGATCAACACTTTCAAGACCGATTGGAACGTTGAATCGTCCAATCAAAAATTCAATTCCATTTCCGACTGGGATGTTGGTCGTTAAATACCCTTGTTCGAGATCAAAATTTTCTCCCGCTTGAGTGGTGCGACCACTGCCGGAGAGAAATCGACCAAAATCAAGATCGGCGCGGATACGAAGGTTGTCCCCAAAAGTTTTTTGAATGTCGATTTCTATTTGATCAAGATAAAAATTGAAGGTGTCACGATTCGGAGCGGCGAGTCCTCGAAAATCCCCTAATTGTCCGCTTCCCGAGCTAGCAGTGTCCGCCGAGTTACATCCTAATCCCCCGACTCCAAAGGCACAACTACCGGTTGGATCAGTTGCGGCACCATCATCATGTTGCCATCCGGTGACAACATCGACATTTCCGCTAAATTCTATTCCTGAACGATTGGAAGCTGCAAACGCAGAAGAAATTCCGATAAGAGAAAACAGACAAGTCATGATGAAATAAGATTTAATTTTCATTTTTTCCCCAAAATTTCCTGAGAGCAGGCATTGCTGAACGAAGTTGGTATGTCAACGAAAACCTTATGCATTGCGTTAAGAATTTTCTTAATAACTGAATGGCGGGAGTTGTCTTTTTTCTGCGAGATCATTACACTGCCAAAAAAAATGTGTAGAGGGTGGAAAAACTGTAAATGCAAAACAAAAGAAAAGTCTTAGTCGTCGATGACGACCCACAAATTAGAAAAATCCTTGAAAGAATGCTTTCGGTGAATGTTTACGAAGTGCAAACCGCGAGTGACGGTGCTTCAGCCCTTACTAAGATTTCAGAAAACCGATTCGACCTCGTGATTTTAGATATCATGATGCCAGGGATGTCGGGGATTGAAGTGTGTCGGGAGATTCGGAAGACCCATTCTGATCCTGCGATGCAGGTGCTGATGTTGTCAGCCAAAGATTCCCAATCGGATCGTTTAAGGGCATTAGAATATGGAGCGGATGATTATGTAACGAAACCGTTTCATGTTGGTTCGTTGGCGAGAAAGATAGAGTATATGTTGGGGAAAAAGGGGGACCACTGACAAGGGACCAGTGACCACGGACCTCGGTCAAAGAAATTAGTTTAGTCTTTGTGACTAGTCTCTGGTCACTGGTCCCTTGTCGCTGGTCCAGATCCCTTGATTTCAAAAATAAATTCAATCTCCACACACGCCCCCATCGGTAGATCGGTCACCCCCACCGCACTTCGAGCATGTTTTCCCGCCTCTCCAAATAATTCCACTAACAGATCACTGGCGCCATTGATGACCTTTGGTTGATCGGCAAATCCTGGCATCCCCGAGACAAAGCCGGTGAGTTTGATGACCCTTTTAATTTTATCTAATCTTCCCATCTCTTTTTTGACCCAGGCAAGCGCATTCAGAGTGCATTGCTTTGCCGCTCGTTGTGCCGCCTCCAGTGAAATTTCTTTACCAAGTCTTCCTTTATAACTTCCGAGACTGTTGTTGAAGATCGGCAGTTGGCCACTGATGTAGAGATAATTCCCCGTTCGGACGACAGGGGCATAACTTCCGATCGGTTGAGGAAGTTCAGGCAGTTTGAGTAACATCTGTAAAAGTTTTTGCTCGATCGGATCGGCGATTTTAGGAATTTCAGGGGATGGATTGGGTTTTTTGATATCGTTCATATTCACTTTATTCTTTTCGTGGCAATTTGATCCCTTTCAAAATCAACACCAAAGGGAGCTTTTGAAATTTTCGCAAATCCTGCACCAACTTTTGTGGAAAAGTAACGGTCTTCAATCCTTCATCGAGAGATCCCTCCCGTAGGTCTTCGACCAAAAACCCGTTTTTCCTCAAAGTCCGAAATAGTGTTCCAATATTTTTTTTAAATCCCCCTTTAGGATTCATCAGGTATTCAAAAAAAGGATGAATGATACTGATCAAAATTCTTCCATTATCTTTTAAGCAGCGGTGCGCCTCGGGGATTAATTCTTCGATATCTCCTCGCCAGGCGAGCGCGGAGGGGAAAAATAAAAAATTAAAGGTAATGGTGGTGAAGGGGAGTTGGTGAATGGATCCTCGAATCGTGGGAATGTTGGTTGATGTTTCCGATGGAGCAGGTCCAGTTATTCCTGTCCTTCGACTGACATCGAGTTTAAAAATCTTTTCTCCCCCTCGTTTTTTCAGCAGGTCGACATGATCGCTGATTCCTGGGTTGACCGAGAGGGCCCATTTTTCTTTTAAGTCTGGAATGAGTGGCCACACCTCTTTTCGTTCGAGCCCCGCTAACAGGTCTTGGAGCTGCTTTTCGTTCCACTGAATCAATCCAAAATCATGCCCCTCTTCATCGGTGACGCCAGTCGTTTTTGGTTTGGAAATTCTGGTGCGAGTGGCGGCGGAGATTTTTTGAACAAGTTGGTTGGCCTTTTCCGTCAAGGTTTGAAGTAGTTTTGGCATGTTAGGTAAGTTTAAGTGTTTATCGCGATTTTTCCAAACTGAATTTATCTTCGTGGAGTTCGCCAAAACTGAAACGGGTCGGATTGTTCCGCAGTTTCTAAAACCTTTAATCGAAGCCTTTGTTTTCGTCCCCATCCACTCAGTTTTTGTGCAACCAACGGCACCATCCCAAACTCTCCTGCAAAATGCCCAATATCGATGACGGCAATCCCTTCTTCCCGAGCATCTAAGGCATGATGGTATTTGACATCCCCCGTAATAAAAAGATCGGCCCCCGCGTTTTTGGCCTCCCGGTAGTAACCCCCGCCACTGCCGGTCAGCACTGCAACCTGACGGATCGAATGCTTAGGGTCTCCGACAAATCGCAAGTCTTTTAACTCAAGCTGTCCCGCGATTTGGGGAAGGAGTTTTTTCAGTGAAGTCTTTGCAATACTTCCGATTCTTCCCAACCCTGATTTGGGGAAATGTGCATCTCGCGTCGGAAACAATGGCTTCAAATTTTTCAATTTTATTTTTTTTGCCAAGAGATCGTTTAACCCTTCTTTTGTGGAGTCCAAATTCGTGTGAAATGAGAGGATATTAATTCCCAGCTGAACCGCCAGTTGTGCGCAACGTTTTACAACAGTCGAGTCATCCAAGTTAGAGATCGGTCGCATGATCAGAGGATGATGCGTGATGAGTAGATTACAATCGTGGCTAGATGCCTCCCACAAGACTGCTTCCGTCACATCGAGGCTAACTAAGATCCCTTGCACTTTTGCGTTGAGGCTTCCGACTTGTAATCCGATGTTGTCCCATTCTTCCGCGAGTGAGCGAGGGGCGAATCGGTTTAGAAAATTTTCAACCTGACGAACGGTAATTGAGGGCATATTTTTTAGTGTCATCCTGGAGAAATCCAGGATCCATTTTATGTGATAGCTCCTTCCTTATTTTTATTGGAAGGGGATTGATTACAAAAAATGGATTCCACCCGGATTTAATCCAGGGTGGAATGACATTGATTCGATTAGTCTATCTTGATTTTCAATTTTTGCCAAAAAAAATTGTAACCACTTTTAAGCCTCGTGCGTCCAATTCCCTGGAGTGATTTACCCGCCCTTTTTGGGTCGCGTTGGTAAGTTCAAGTCGAGGTGTATGGAGTGCCCCTTGGCGAAAGACAAACTGGCGCGGCCTTTTTCTTTTGTGTTATCCTCTTAGATGATGTTTTTCGAATCGATCAATCCGACCACCGGAGAAAATCTTGCCACTTATCCGGTCATGTCTCCTGTTCAAATTGCAGAAGCGATTGAGCAGGCGCACCATGCTTATCTCGATTGGAAGCGGCTTTCTTATGGTGAGCGTGGAATTCTCATGAATCAACTCCACGATTGGCTGCTGGCCCACCAAGAAGAATATGCGAAACTGATGACCCTTGAGATGGGAAAACCGATCGTTGAGGCGAGATCAGAAATTGAAAAATGTGCAAAGGCCTGTGCTTTTTACGCGAAACATGCCGAAGGATTTCTCCAACCAGAATCAGTCGCACTTCCCAACACCAAAAGTTATGTGACGTTCAATCCGTTAGGGATCGTGTTGGCGGTGATGCCGTGGAATTTCCCTTTTTGGCAGGTGTTTCGATTTGCCGTTCCTGCTTTGATGGCAGGAAACGCAGCGGTGTTAAAGCACGCTTCCAATGTGACCGGTTGTGCGCTCGCCATTGAAGAGTCCTTTGTTCAAGCAGGATTTCCAAAAAATCTATTTCGTAGTCTCATCATTCCCAGCGACCAGGTGAAAATGGTCATTCAACATCCCCGCATCCAAGCCGTGACTCTAACCGGAAGCAGTAAGGCAGGGGCCTCCGTCGCCGCCGAAGCGGGGAAGTGTCTTAAAAAAACGGTGCTCGAGTTAGGAGGATCCGATCCTTTTATTATTCTACCTGATGCCGATCTAGACGCGGCAGTTGAAACCGCCACAAAATCTCGACTCATCAATACAGGACAAAGCTGTATCGCGGCGAAACGATTTATTGTGTTCGATTCCGTTCGTCGCGAGTTTGAGCAAGGGATGATGAAAAAGTTTCAAGAAATGAAAATGGGAAATCCACTCGATGAAACCAATCAACTCGGGCCGCTGGCAAGATTAGATTTGAGAGAAGGGCTGCATCAACAAGTTCAAAAAAGTTTGAAGCAAGGGGCGAAGCTCTTATGGGGTGGAGAAATTCCTCAAGGAAACGGAGCGTTCTATCCCCCCACCATTTTGACCGATGTAAAAAAAGGGATGCCGGCTTACGAGGAGGAATTGTTTGGACCCGTCGCGGCGATTCTCCCCGTACGAGATGAAGCGGAAGCGATTCGGGTCGCCAACGATTCTTCTTTTGGTTTAGGGGCAACGATTTTTTCTCGAGATCTCAAAAAGGCGGAAAAAATAGCAGCAGAGGAGATCGAAGCGGGGCAATGCTTTGTCAATGCAATGGTTCACTCCGATCCCCACCTGCCGTTTGGTGGGGTAAAAGGTTCTGGTTACGGTCGGGAACTTTCTCGATTTGGCATTCGTGAGTTTGTCAACATCAAGACGGTTTTCCTTTCCTTAAAATAAAAGGCGGCCCGGACAGTGCATCCAAGCTAGGAGCGAAACGAATCGATTGGTTAATGTTGAGTTCAATCTGTTCTGCAATCTGATCGAGTCGTGGGACGTTTGATCCGACTTCGAGTATCAGTGATTTGAAAAATGAGGAAAAAAATATTAGACGCGTAACAAATTGTTACAATGCGGGTTGTATTGGTTCCGAAGAGGATAATTCGTCGATCTCTGCTTCATCAAAAAGCTCATCGGTGCTGGGGGCGATGCGAATGGAATTATTAATATCATCCTCGGTTCTTTGGGCCAGTGTGCTAAGCGAAGAGACTTCGGATTCTTCTTGGAGGATCAATGGAGAGTCGCTCAGTTGGGAAGGATCTACTTTTGAAAGTAAAGTATGAATGTCATTTCCGAACCATTCTTGAATTTTAAAAGCGATGAAGAGAGTCGTAAAATTTCCATCCAGGACAATTGGATTGGGGGTGGTTAGGCTGATGACCTCTTCTTTTTGGCTTAAGAAACGAAATGGAACGATCGAGGAGTTGGGTTGAGCGAGATTGGAAAATTCTACAGTCCCATCGATCACAATGGAATGTTGAATCAGTCCTTCGGTCGTCAACGGATCTGCTAAAAGTTGTTCGGGAATTAATGAGGGATCGTCGAGTTGAGCAAAACTGAGTTGAAGTTCAGGATAATTTCCATTGGGGACCACCCCTCCACCAAAAGCAGGGAAAGATTCATCCACCACTACCCCTAATTCGACCAAACGAACCACAAAAGGACCGATCAGTTTTAACGCTTCATTCCCTTGTTCATCGAGCAGAGTGACATCTTGTAGATACATTCGTACCTCTTGGATGCTCACCAAGTTTTCATCGGCAGCAAGGTTTTTAGCAGCATTTCCGCTTGAACTTTCACTGAGACTAGCGACAGGCCCTAGAGCTACTTCGGTGAAACCTGGAGTAGGGCGAGTTGCAGGATTGCCGTCGAAGACGGAAATGGTGTTAAAGGAAGGTTGTGGATTGAATGTTCCCACATCCCCCGCGCAAGAGGTGAAGCTCAGTAACAAGAAGAGAATAAATATTTTGGAAGAAGAGTACATTCCGATTTTTATTTCATCAATTATGATTCTTTGGAGTCTTTCGGTTTTTGCAACTGGTGATAGCTTAGTAATCGGGAAAGTTGAGGACGAGGAATTCCGAGGTGTTTCGCTGCTTCTCCTACCTTTCCGCGGTGTAGTGTGAGTACTCTCACGATCTCTTCCCGTTCGAACATTCGTTTGGCTTCCGAGAGATTAAATTTCCCTTGGTCGATCGCCGTGCTTAAATGGGCCAAACCTATCGGGGTAATTTCGGGAGGTGTAGCCCTTTCTTCAGAAAAAAGAAAACAAAATTCTGGTTTTTGCTTTAAGTCTTCTAACTGAATCGTTCGATGCGCCGAAAAAACGCAAAGGTTACAGATTAGATTTTCAAGTTCCCGGATGTTTCCAGGCCAATGATGAGCCATTAACACCATGAGTACTTTGCGATCTAGTCTCTTTTTGAGGATATGATTTTCTTTGGCGAACCGGTCCAAAAAATGGTCGATTAAAAGAGGAATATCGTCTCTTCGCTCCCGAAGCGGTGGGATTTGAATCATGGCGACATTGAGCCGGTAATAAAGATCTTCTCGAAATCTCCCCTTTCGAATCTCATTTTTTAAATCACGATGGGTTGCGGCAATCACTCTCACTTGGACCTTACGGCTAGAAGCTCCTCCTACGCGGCGGATCTCACCATCTTCTAATACTCGAAGTAGTTTAGCCTGGAGCGGTAATGGCATCTCACCCACCTCATCTAAAAATAAGGTTCCCCGATCGGCTTGTTCAAAAAGTCCCAGATGGGTTTGGGTGGCATGGGTGAACGCTCCTCGTTCGTGGCCGAATAGTTCGCTTTCGACTAAACTTTCCGGAATCGCACTGCAATTGGCAGCAATAAACGGACCGTCTTTTAAAGGACCATTATAATGGATGGCGCGAGCTAAGATCTCTTTTCCGACGCCACTTTCGCCACACATCAGGAGGGTTACGGGGATTTCGGTGACCCGGTCGACTCGTTGTAATAGCTGCTGAGTCGTTTCCGATCGACCGACGACATGTTCATACTGGTATTTCGTTTGGAGGGCTTTTTGGGTCTGCTCTAAAGTTCGTTGGGTGAGCAATAGGTCTTGTTCGGTCTTTTCAAAACGGGTGGCATTGTGAATCGCCAGCCCTAAGATATCTGCAAGCGCAGATAGGTAAGGGAGATTGGCTTCTTGATAATGATGTTTTTGGAGACGACTATCGAGATAAACAGTTCCTAAAATTTTTCCTTGAAACCGAAACGGGATGACCAAGATGGCGCGTAAGTTGAGGGCGCGCACACTTTTGGTGAGAGAAAAGCGTTCATCGGTTTGGGCATCGGCGGTAAAAAGTGGGGCCGCTTGCTGGATAGCAAGTCGGGTGAGCGACCAACTCAACGCCTCTTTTCCTTCCGGGGTACACTCGTCCGCATTCATCTGATGGGTTTGGAAAAGGACCAACTGATCCCCTTCTTTGATGATCACCAATCCTCGTTCCATTTGAGTGAGGGCGAGCATTCGGTCCAAAATTTTCTCGGTGAGTCCATTTAAATTAAGTTCTCCTGTTAGTTCACGCACACAATCAAGGACGGAGTGGAGTGGGTTCGATGGACCTTGTTGAAGTGGAACAGGAGGGGTGAGCGATTGAATCGGGGCGATGTCATGAAGTTGCTTATATTGATGAAGAAAAAAAGTCTGATCATCGGGATTTAATTGACTAGCCACCTTTTTTACCAGCGAACTTATCCATTGCTGATAAGAAGTAGGCCAAGATTGCTGGGTTGCTAAAGCGCGGAGTTGAGTGACCTGGAAATTATCAAGCACCAATTCAATATCCCCCTGCCGGCACAGGGCTTCGGCAATAGAAAGAATCGCTGGATTGTCTGATTTTGTATCAAGAAAAGAGATCAATGCTTGTAAAAAAGTGGCCCGTTGTTTCAATAGCGGGTCCGACGGTTCAGGATGGGATTGAATCGCGGTCAATGTCTCTTGGGCCTGAAGGTCGTCTTTGAGAGCAAAATAAATTTCCGCTTGGGCGATCTTAAAATCGTCTTCTTCTAAGACGGAGGCACTTACCTGAAGAAACTTTTTTGCTTCTTTGAGTTCTCTTTGTGCCTTCGAATAATCTCCACGTTTTTTTGCCAGATCAACCTTCAATAAAATTAGATGGGCTTGTAATTGAGGATTAGGGTAAATTTTGAGAGCCGCTTCTGTCTCCGTTAAAAGGACTTCCGCTTTATCTAGTTCTCCCAAAAATCGGTAGAGTCCGGCCAGATTGAGTTGGGCTCGCACCTTTTCGAGCCGTGCCCCTAACCCCTGATAAAGTTCTAGCGATTGTCGGTAGTGATGAAGCGCCTGAGACCATTCCCCTTTACTCACTTCCACATTGGCGAGATTCATCAATATCAAAGCTTCGGTGTTTACTGCCCCGGCTTGTTCCGCTTGATGTAATGCGCGGGTCAACGTTTCAGAAGACTCTTGAAAGCGGCGATGAGAGTAAAGGAGATTTCCTTTAAAGTTTTCTAAGATGGCCACCGTTTTGGGTTGGTGTTTCCACTCCCCTTGAATTTTTTCAAACATCCTAAAGGCTTCATCCTGCGCACCGGTGTAATAATAGGCGGTGGCAAGTCCAAGGATTTTGCGAAAATCTTGCGGCATTTGCTCATCTTGTTTTATAAAAATAGCGAGCGACTCTTGATACCTCCCTTGTCGGTTGAACAGGAGGCCGCGATATAGCTGTTCCATCGGAGGAGCAAAGGCAGAGAGGAGGTTCTCTAGTCCCTGCAGGTCACCGGTTTTTAGCAGGAGTTCGGCAAGTGCCTCTCTCTCTTCCGGAACGAGCTTGGATTTTTCTTGTAAAAAACGGATCGCTTCTTGTTCTTGAGAATAAGCTTTGAGAGTCCGCTGCTGTTTTTTTGTCGTAATCGAAGAGGGGGCAGGTTCGAGGGGCTCGTTCAACCTTAAAATCTCATTAAGTTTGGTGATCGCTTCATTGGCATCCACAAACCGTTCCGCCGGTTCCTTCGCTAATAGTCTTAAGATAAACCAACCAAGTGCAGAGGGGAAATCATCTCGACCCACGACGGGATTTGAAGGGATTTCGAGCAGATGTTGGCGAAACAAAGTGGGGAGGTGATTGGATTCAAAGGGATAACGTCCAGAAACCAACGCATAAAGAATCGTTCCCATCGCATAAAGATCGGTTTGGATCGTCGGGGGATGTCCTAAAAAGATTTCTGGAGCCATCGTGGTAGGAGTTCCGCGGATTTCAGAAACGCTACGATGGCGCGGGGAGAGAAATTCAAAATCGATCAAATAAGGTTGGAGGTCTTCAGTGACTAAGATGTTGGTTCCACTTAAATCCCCATGCGAATAGCCGTGATGATGGAGCGAGGCGACGGTTCGCAAGATTTGGGCGGCGAGTTTTCCCGATTTTTCTAATGTCAGTTTCCCAAAGAGCTCTGCGAGCGGTTTCCCAACAATATACTGGCGTATATAGATTTCGTCCCCATTTCTCTTTTGATGAAAGTAGGCACGAGGGAATGAAGCATGTTCTGCCGAGCCAAGAAATTCATACTCCTGCCGCCAGCGAGGAGTCTCACCACGAGAGAGCTGAACAAGATCGACTCGCCCTTTTTTAACCCCTTTCCACCGTTCAATATTCTCTTCTTCAGAGACCTTTTCGGTTTTTAGGTATTCGGCTCGCCATTTTTTTTCAGAA
>JBGTGJ010000029.1:0-18911 GCA_041746775.1 bacterium | reverse complement strand
GTCCAACCGATTCAGTTCCTCTGAGATCTTTGTTTTGGAGTTTTCACGATCACGAATAGCTTTTGAAACTGACTCCAAGTTGTCGCCACCGCCAGTCGTTACTAAACGGATCAGATTATCAATTTCAAAAGTCACCTTTCGAAGCTCAACCTCGAGATCTTTTTTTCGATCGGGCGCAATTTTCAGGTATGACTTAACAATCTGATTGTACCGTACTGTTGCCCAAGAAATTAGCTTTTCATCAGAAATTCTAGCTTTAAGGTGTTGAAGAAATGCCTTCTCGATCTTTTCACGCCGCACCAACGATTTAAAAGTGCAATTTCCCTTATGATGGGCATCAAAGCAGCCGTAATAACCACCTCTCCGCCCCGAGACTAATGCCATTGGGGATGCACAGTTTGAACAGCTCAATAAACCAGAAAGAAGGTGCCTTTGATCTAATCTAGTTGCCTTGCCAAAAATTCGTTGTTTAGTTCCCGGCCGGCTTTGCTTCCGTTCCAATTCATTTGCCTTGATAAGGCCCCGAACCTTTTCCCATATTTCTTGGGAAATGATCCGTAATTCCTCACGCTGGAAGATCAACCACTGGCTTCTCGGTCGCAGCTTCTCTACCTTACGGCCGGTATCTGGATCGGTGGAGTAAGTCCGTGCATTAAATACCCATTCACCAGCATACTTCTCATTGGTCAGGATTTTGTAAACAACCCCAGGTTGCCATCCTCCAACATGACCCGAAGGAGAAGGTATTCCTTCCCGGTTAAGCATTTTAGAAATGTAGGTCTTACCAAATCCCTCTGAGTAAACTTCGAATATTCGACGGATAATTGCGGCCTTCTCTTGGACGATGAAAAGTTTGAAGTGTGATTCCACCAACTTGCCCTTGCGCCGTTCAGTTCTAGTTGCTTCAGAACCATATCCGTAAGGCTTTGGACCAGTCGAAAACATTTCCCGAGCCCTGGCTTCGAGCCCACGAATAGTCCTCTCTGAATGGGCATCGTTCCCAAGATCTGCAACCATTCCTTTAACTTGAAAAAGTGTCTTGGCATTGGGATCGGCACTAGACACCCGATCCGATACAGAAAATAGCTCGACGTCGTAGTGTTTGAGAAGACGATAAAGTTCGAACAGATCCCCTAAGGATCTACTCAGCCGAGAAAGGTCATCCACGATCAAAACATCGAAAGCCTTTTGACGGATTCCACTAAGTATCCTTTGATACCCCTTGCGTCCCGCTGTCTTTCCGCTAGTCGCTTCGTCGCTCTCCACCCACTCCGAAGTGATAACAATCTGAGCCTCTGGACTTGTCCGAGTTTCAATTTGTCTAGCCGTAACCATTGCCTTGATACGCTCAATCTGATCATGGGCCGAGCTGGAACTCTGCATCTCACTAGAGTACCTTGCATAAACTGCAGCGGTCACGATTCGCCTCGGCTGGCTTAATTTATCCGAGTTTCGCATGCTCTTTTTTCCTCAGAATGAAAGCGTTGTATGTCTTCATGAACTGCCTCTTCAAGCAAGGCCTCAAGCAAAGTCATAATACCCGGCGATGGTTCAAAATTGCCACAACCAACATGGCTGCTTCTAGATTTAATTTCTTGTAAGTTTTTTTTCAACTCACTCATGATTTATTTCCCTCACCTCCGGTGCGCTGATCCTATCATTCCATCTATGAATCACCTTTCTGCAATTGGTAGGACAATTAAAACCCCTTATCGTTTCTATTTCCTTCAATGGTGGCCATTGATTTGACTTCACTTGAACCAAAAGAACTTCTTCAGCTGAAATTCCTACCAAATCGAAAGTACCTAGAGAACCACCAGCCTTTAAAACCTCGAAGCCTTCAGCCTTAAGCAGGTCCCGTGATCTTCTTTCATTTCGTGACCCCTTTGCTTTGCGATTCATTGCCCTCCCTCCGATCCAACAGCTCCTTGGTAGACCACCTTGGCTCCTGGAAACACCTGAAACGCTGCCAAGAAAGTGTAAATATCTTCCAAAGCCCAACAGTAAATCGAGGTATGGGGAGGGAGCCCCTGTCGAACAAGATCTTGTCTCCAGGCCTCAAAAAGATCATGGAACCAACGCACCATTTTCCCTTCACTTTGAAGTTTAAGGTAAGCCTCGTCAGTGCCCACAAAATAAACTTTTCCTTCGCCAGGGATATCGAACCGAAAGACATAGGGGCCATTGCATAGATCTTGAGGGGTAAGTTTAAGGACGGCTTTGAGTCCTAGGATTCTATATTGTCCATTTTCATATAGGGCGGCTTGTACCGATCCCTTATCCATGGAGTCAGAAGCTTGAAACAAAATAGGGGTTACATGGGCAGCGTTAGAATTCATTCACCACGCTCCCTTCCGCGAGATTTTTCTCGGCCTGATTTCTAGCCCTGCGCTTCTCCGCTTTAGTTGGACCAACAATGTTGTCAAGATTCACCGGCTCAAAGGGGCGGTTGGCTTCAATTGTGGGCTGAGACTCGGAAAGATTTACCGCCTCTGAAAAGGCTTCTTGGTCACGAAGATGCCCTTTACCCCCCAAGATGCCCTGATTTTGTAAGGGGACATCTTGGGCATCTTCGGAGTGTTTAAGTTCCCACCACCATCCGCCAGCGAATTCTTTTTTGTATGGTTTAATCCCCATTCGCTCCCTAGCGGTACGCAAAGGTTTGTCACCGATCCCCGCTTGCCTTGCTTCTTTCTGAACATCGGGGGCTTTCATGGGACCATTAACTAAAAGATTGTTGAGCCACTCAATTGCTTCCTCGGTAGCGCTCCTGTCACTTTCTCCAGAATTGGCCGCAAGGACTTCGTTTGCAGTCGTGGTGATTACTTCAGATCCCCAAACTATCTTGGAGGTCTCGATTAGCCCCTGTGAGTTCTTAAACTCCATACCCTGCACTGTGAAAGCGAGACCAGTTTGAGAATTGCCGATATTATTTTTGATGGGAAGAAAGAGTCGTCTATTTTTATCCTCTGGATCAGACAAGACGGCAAAAGCTGCCCGTGCTGCTGCAACAAAGGCTAGCGATCCCATCACCCGCATCAAGGATTCGTTACCAGTCGTCTTATTAAAATGACTCACACAAACAACGGCGGTTTCATGCTTAGCAGCCAGATCTGCCAACGGAGAGAGCAACGCTCTAATCTCTTCGTTTCGATGACCATCCGTCTTTCCAAGATAGGCTGTGACTGGATCGATCACCACTAAGGCAACGTTTCCTAATTCGGCCAATAAACTTTCAAGTCGTGGAAGATCATCAACTAGGTTAAAAGCTCGTCTTTTCTGACCATTATGATTCAGGTCCAATACGGGGGCAGGATCAATAATAACAATGCGGTTTAGGTCAGCCCCAGCCGCTTCAAGGCGAGGCCGAATGGTATCTGCTGCATCATCCTCAGCAGAAAAAATAACTACATTCCCGAGATCACATTTTGTCCTATCCACCGGCCAGTAACCACCGATTGATACTATTGCAGCCAGGCTTGCTGTTAATTGGGATTTCCCAAGGCCAGGATTTCCTGCCAACATGGAAACTTTCCCTTTGGCGATCCGCCCTTTCCACAACCAATTGATTGGCTTGGACTCGATTTCAGAGGCCTTACGACAAGAGAGTGCAATTTCTTCCCCATTATTCGTTTTTTTAGACCCCCCAGAAAAACCTTCGTGGGTTTTGAAGTTTGTTTTTTGATTTGAAGATTTGAATTCCTCGCGGCAATGACGATTAATTACTTCTGGACCAAAATAATCTAGAACGTCCTTAATACCACGACCTTGGCAGTGTGAATGACTGCAGTAAAACGTAGGCCAATGATTTCCATCCCCTTCGAAAATTATGGTGGATGAGTCATTAATGTTTCCAGTTGTGTGAAATGCGCTCCATGGACAAGTAACTGAATGCTTTGTACCACCTAGTGATTTTCGAAAAAGTCCTGCGGATTGAAAGACTGAAACGATATCTAGAGTCGCGAGATTTCCTTTGAACTTAGAAAATTCATTCTCTGAACGCTGGTAAAAATCAGAACGAGGCGGTGGAGTTTCAAAGGCTTTTTGTTCAGAAATTTCATTCTCAAAAATTTTGAAAAGGTCCACCGGTTGAGGCTGAGTAACTGGCATTTTCAATCGAGCCATCCGTTGTGGCCTTTCCTCCGTGTTTGGTCCTTTCAAATTTAACGTCCCAAAGCACCGAGAAATACGGGAAGGATTAGAAACACTAAGATCAATGCCAACATTTTCATTTCCGAATATTCGATTAAAATATCTTAACAATAGCTTATGCTTTTCATTGATATCGGAAGTAATCGGGTAATCAATGTGAATTAAAAGATGGAAACCATTGCCGCTCTTGCCTTCGACAGTGGTAATGTTTCGCGATTTGAAATGCTCTGAAATTTGCCGATAAACTTCTCGAACCTCGATTAATTCTTCATCGCTAGCATTTTCATTTTTGGGGCGTTTGTGGTGATCGATATCTATTAGAAACCAGCTTTTGCACAAAATATCAGTGTCTTTAGCTGAAAGATCTCTTTCTGCGCGCACAAGACGATTCTCAGCTCGGGGTAACAGAGATTTTGAAACGGGATTTAAAGTTGCGTAGACGTTTGCTTTTCCATTAAGCGAAGCGGCGGCTTCTGCAAAAGCTGAAGGATCATTAAAAAATCCAATTTCTTTTGGTGGAAGTGTCCGTAATTCAATACAAGACTCTTCTCTTCCTAGTAAGAGTTTAGCGAAATTAAAGATTTCCTCTCGGAAGGGTGAAGGAGGTGCCTGGATCAAAGGACACCTCCCTCTCGGGCGGTTTCTCTTAGCCAGAGCCTTCCAAAATCAGAACATATGAGAGTACAAAGATGCGGGTGGCTGTCTCCTACCCTCTCAGAGCTGAATTGGTTTGCTTGACGTAAGGTGAACTGATTGATAATTGTATTCATATCCCATTTACCCCAATTTTAGCCCCGGCCCTGCAAGGTCGGGGTTCTTTTTTATGCAACCTCTTTCTCAAGAAAGATTTCCTTAGGCTTAAGCCCTAAAATTTTTCCTATCTTAATTAGTCGCGGGTCATTTTTTCTCACTGGCTGTGCTCCAATAACCCATTTTGAAAGCATTCCAGGATGGATTCCTGCCTTAATGGCAATCTTGTATTGAGGTTCAGGCCAAAGCTTTAAAGTTTGTTTAAAAAGACGTGAAAGCATTGAGTCCTCCTATGATTGTGGTCATAGAGGAATTCTTCTGAAATGGAAGTGATGGAGTGTAAGAAGATTCGTGGTATTTGTGGAAACTATTTAGCTCTAGAAGAACGACGGAGAAGAAATTTAGCTTGCTCTGTCGCACGCATTCTTAATTTTGATCGGATATTTTCCTCTTCTTCTGTGGGTTTACCTTCTAATTTTGCTATCAATTCGCCAAGCAGGATATAGGCATTATCTGGCTTTTGATTAAGTTCACAAATTAGATATAAAACAGCTGAAAGAAGAGAAGACGGGATTAATCGATTTGTTTTGGGACCTCTTTTTTTTGTTTTTACACGTTGTGCTATTGGCAATTTAATATCATTTATAATTAATTCTATAGTTTCAACTGCATTTTTACGATCAATCTCTTTTAATCCTTTTTCTTCACAGCTAAATCCTAAATCATCAACTAATTGATTCTTAAACCAACTTAAATCCTTCAATAACTTTTTCAATTTCGAAAAGGTTACCTTATCAAATTTAAACCCATCCCTTTTAGGTTCGTTTAAATAATTAAAAAGCAAACAAAAAAAGTAGTTGGGGTTAAATTTTGGAATTTTTACTTTGATTAAAAATAAGTAGAAGTTTTTAATGTTTTTTGTTGGCCAATATTCCTTTAATAAATTGATTACCTTATCTTCCTCAAAAGAAGATGGCCATTGCTCTATCGGAGTTTCCAGGCTCGATTCCTGCTTATGTATTCGGTAAATATCAGGATAGGGCAATTCTATTGATTTCTTTTTAACTGGGATTTTCTGCCTTTTCTTCATTTATACTCAGCGATTTTTTGCGAATGGAGCACCAATTCTCTTCTAGTCGAACGAGCACCAAACTTATTTATTAATCGGCTTCTTTGGAAATTATTATTTCAAAGCGATCGAAATCTGAATGCCAGCAGCTATAAGCTGAGCTAGTGCAAGAAAAATCATGACTCGAGAGATACAAGTTGATGTTTCGTCAAATTTAGAAATAATTGAAGTTAGTTTCTCAAGCAGGCCATGAGTTTTTGAATCAAAATTAATTTCGGACGGATTATGTCCCACATACTCTCCTTTGTAAGCGATTTATTTTTTAAACTCTAAGATATCCCCAACCTTACAATTCAGGAATTTACAAAGGCGATCTAGCATTACAACAGATGGATTGTAGGTTTCATACTCACCCTTCTTATTCTTTCGTCCATAGATCATCTGATGAAGCGCAGCACCGCTTATTCCAATTCTTTTGGCCAGATTTCGCAGGGTGTGCTTAGGTTTCTTCCCCTCTTTTGGCGGGCGTCCAGGCTCCCTTTCTAGAACCTCACCATATCCGTTTTCTCTTAATAATTCCGCTAACTTATTCTTAATCATTCTAATCATCGTCTATTCTCCATTAAATGTTTGCTGTCAATTATCAAAATTATCATTGACATTAAGATTGCTTATAGCTAACAATTATTTGATAGCTTATAACGAACATTTATTCAAGGAGGAATTTATGAACATTCAAGCAAAAATTCAATCTCTTCCCAACCCTCTCGCCGAATTCAAGGCGATTAACGAAGAAGTAAAGGCCCTAGAAGCGCGCCGATCAATGCTTCGAGAGCAAATTCTCAATCTTATGAATTCCAATAGCAGCGACGAGGTTGTTTTTGGTGGGTTTAAAGCAAAGAGGGTTTTAGTCGTTCAAGAGAGGTTGGATACTAAGTTGGTGAAGGAGTTCTTGGGGAATCAATATTCAAGCTTTGTCACCGAATCATCTCAAATTCGACTTTCGGTAATCTAAAACCTAATAAAGGAGGGGAAATTAATGAAAGATCAATTAAATCGGTTTGAAAGACACTTTCAAGGTACAACCTCAAGAGAACTTGCAGTTGTGGACTCAATTAATGAGGCTCTTGGTCCATTAAAATTACTAGATAGGTTTATAAACGAATACGATTGGAATCGATTTTGGGGCAACCCTCTTCCTGAATTTCGAACATGCATGAACTTTGTCTCAAATATTGTTGGAACACTTCTCCAAGACGTTGAGTACATCGAACATCTTCGAGCAAGAAGTCTCAGAGGTGACCAATGAAATATTTATTGGAACATGAAGAAAGAACTCTTCTTAAAACCCTTCGAGATAGCAAAACTTCTATTCGGGATCTCACAATTATTGAGTTAGTCTTAAACACTGGTCTAAGGTGTCAGGAGCTACGTTTGCTCAATGTTTCGGATATTTTTAACGGCATGACTATCCGAGATCATTTACACGTAAGGAAGGAAACCGCGAAGCGCTGCAAAGCTCGTGAGATATTTCTAAACAGTCATATCTCCAAAGTTCTAAAAGCTTTTATTGCCTTTAAAAGAAGCAACGAAGGACCTCTAGAACCACAAGCTCCCCTCTTCATCTCCAAGAAAGGTGGAAGGGTTGGACAGCGAACAATTCAAGACATGGTTGAGAAATGGTTTGTAAAAGCTGGGCTTGTTGATGCTAAAGGACAATCAAGGTACAGCTTTCACTCTTTAAGGCATTCATTTGCTACTAAGCTTCGTAGGCGTGGTGTATCTCTAGAAAGAATTCAAAAACTTCTCGGGCACAGTTCTCTTCAGGCTACAGGAATTTATTTGGAACCGAGCAGAGAAGATCTTATAGAAGCGCTTCAATCCCTAGCGGCTTAATGATGTCGATCTCTAAACAAATTTTATGGATATTTAACACACAATCAAAAAGGAGAAACTATGAAAACACTACTCATTCTTTTCGCTATTTTGTTCATATCCCTTTCATCTAATGCTGGAGATAAGAAAGATCCCCTTACCATTGAAATGATCGAGGGGACTCCTACAAAGCAGTTCAATGTAATCACACCTATTTCTTCCGACAAGTCTTCACTAGAAGATGCATATGCTGACCTAAGAAAAAAAGCAGCAAAATTGGGAGCCGATGCTGTGATTGAATACGAATGCGATAAAGGATCAAAAGCACGTGGTGGTGGAATTTTTGGTATTGGCCACAAAACAACCATTAAAGCAGGTTGTGCTGGTAAGGCCATTAAGTGGATATAACCGTTATTTTACCGTTCATAATACTAAGACTAGCTAAACGATACTCTATCAATGGAAATGATTAAGAACATCTTAAAGTATATAGGATATCATATTTGGCCCGGAACCTTTTTCATTCCAAGGCTAACTCTATTTGCCTTTGTTCTTGCACTTCCTCCAATCTTTATAAGAATATTTTTCGGTGAAGGTTGGACCAAGGAAATTCTTGAAGGAGGAATTTACGTCTCGACATGTGTAGCGATACTTTCTTTCCTAATTAAATACGAATGGGAGACATCAAGAAGGAGATACAATGCCCTCGTAGCATTAAGCCAAGAAATTCTTCTTCAAATAACGACCCTTTGCGATATGCGAGATAAAATAGACTACCTTGTCGGGGAAAATCACCCAGCGTTGTTTAATCCGTGTTTAGTGGAACCCAACCTTGATGTTCTAAAGAATGTTGCCCGAGTTGAATTGAAGAATAAAGCCTTCCAGACTTTATCAAGAATTCCAGACTTAAAATTCACTGTTGAAGGATTTGCCAAGATGGCTCTCGAAGAAGCTGAAAAAATCTCTCAGAGCTCAGCTCTCCAAGAAATTGTTATGAATAAAATGAAGGCATTTAGAAAAATTGCTGAAAGTCACATTAACTCACTAACGGACATTGGTCTAGAATGTGAGTTTTTTATTAAAAATGATGCGCCATTTTGGAGACCAACCTTGCCCTACTATTCGCAAAAAAAACTGATGAGAGGTAAGTTAAAAAGGGAAAAGGAACTAGAAGCCGAATTGGAAGAGATTAATAAACGGCTTCCATCACCCGAATATCTTTAAGAGGTTCCTAAGCCAAACAATAACCTGGCAAAGGTTTTCACAATGCTTCCATATACTTGGTGTGTATTCAAAAATTTGATCGTTACGTTAATTTATTTTGCAATTCTAGGAAAAGCAGAATCCCCATTTCAAACCATTGTTATAAGTGGATTAGCACTAGTTTATATGAATGTCGGAGCAAGTTTTCTGCTTCTTACTTGGTCCGGAATAGAAAGAGACATTAGAGAATTTACACGATTTTTGCGTCTCGCAAAGCTGTTAGAAGATCCTGAAATCGCTAGCTATGAAGAAACCTTTGAGGAAGAACTTAATAAAATTAATTCTGCTAAAGTTAAGTTCTATATTGGTTTAGCTTTTGCAACCATCATATTTATAGTGGCGGTATATAAAATTCTTAATGTTGTTTTGTGATTAGAAGCGACATTAATTAAATTAAAAACAATTCCCACTAAACCTACTGTAGAAATTGTGCTTACATACAATTTATTTATCCTAGAAATAATTTAGGATATTTGCATTTAGAGGATAGAACTCCTAATGAAACCCGCACCTTCTCCTTTACATGAAGTTAAAAAAACTAATTTCATCTTGGCATCAATATTGGGGCCACTTTATTTGGTTGGGATAGGATTCGTTTTAAGCGGGACAGGGTTGTTTGGTTTCCAAGTTTATTATTATCTTAAACACGGTATTTGGAAGGCTTACTCCCTCACATGGTTAGTTTTAGAAATAGGTAGAAATTTTGAGCCAAAAATTAATTCATGGTTAATTCAACCTTCTAACTGGATAGGCATGCATAAAATTTTAATATTCATTTTAAACTTAGTTCCCCTTTCTTTATTCGCATTAATATCTGGAATAATTATTGCCATTAATATCCCCGATAAATATATCGATTATTGGAATTCCCCGGTAGGAAATTCTAAAAGGAATTTTTAAGAAAATTTATTCTTAAGGAAACCTTACCGCACAAAATATAAAAAAGTGCGGTTAGATCAATTTCACCCTTCCAAAAATCAATAACTTACAGTCCAAATCATTATTGAAAAGTGCGGTTAGATTTTAATTTATTCACTCTTCTCTCAAAATCTCATCCAAAATTTGAATGAATTAATGCATCACGCATAGATCCCCCTCCCTTTGAGCCTGCCGCCGGGCTTCCAAAATATGAACCTGCTACATCTCCACCAGAGCTTAGCAACGCGCTAAATGGATCTCCTTTCCCGCCAGTGACCATTTCTTGAGACAACGCGGGACTGTAGAGACCAGCTAGTAACTGATAAGGTTGTAGCGCTTGCTCGTTCGCAGCGTTTAACAATGTCCCGTATGTTCCGAATTGTTGTCGTTGAAGGTCTGAGAGTCCGAGCTGGGCTTGAAGACTCTGATTTGCTCGGCTGAGATTTTCTCCGGCTTGCATTCCTTGACGTTGAAGATCCATTTCAGACCTGGCGAGATTTTCTGCGGCTTGTGAGTTTTGCAACCACTGCCCTAATCCTGCGCCAAACTGCCCTTCTCCTGCTTGCATCCCCTGTCGTTGCAAATCTTGACCTGCCATGAACTTTCCTAGGTCAAGCTCGCTCATGGCTTGCTGCATTCCTATGTTGCTTCTTAGGTTCGAAGCTTGTTGTAGCGACTCTCTTCCTAATCGAGACTGAGCAGCGTTGTTAAATCCGCTTCTCCCAAGCCCTCGTGAAACCATTGCATCACGAGTTTGGTCACCAAACATCTTTTGATCTTGCTGAATTCCTTCAAGACCACGATTCAAAACGTTCGAGTAAGTCTGTTGAGGAATCTTTGAGACATTTGGTGTGTAATACTGATAAGGTGAATAACCTGGATTACTGAATGAATAAGACGTCCCAGGCGTTTTGAATTGGTAGTTAGATCCTGCCTGATAGGTTGGAATCTTCTGACCCGTCGCTAGAGTCCCCTTATTGAGATTTGAGGTCATGCCCGACCAATCACCTTGCTGGTAATTGGGGGCCATGCTGCTTAATTGATTTGGACTAAATCCGCTTCCATAGTTTCCTGTGTATGCTTTCTCGGTGCTTCGACTTCCACCCATTCACATCTTCCCATCTCCCCTCGCTATTGATTTACTTCCCCTCTAACCATTTTTATACCATTCTTTTGTAAGACGACCAGCTTCCATAATTTTCTTAGCATGCTCCTGAGTAATATTGATAACTACAGGTGGATCAGTTTTAATTTGGTGGCTCATCTCGTGAGTATACTCACCGATCTTCTCCATCATCACTTTCCAAAACTGAAAATCACCTGATAACGCTTTTTGTAACCCAACTTTAACTAAAGATACTTTAATACCATCCAATGCCTTTTTATATTCACTGTTAAACCAATCCAAAAAACCACGGATTTCTTTCCATCGATACCATTGAACTCTAGAAACACCTGCCGCTTCACACCAAGAAGAGATATTTGCCTCAACTTCAGGGTTTATCGCCGCCTCGAGTAGTTTTAGCATGTTAGGGTTAGGGGAAAATTGTGTTTCATTCTGTTTCACTTTTTTCATTTTTCAAATCCCCTTTTTATAGTCGTTTTTGGTATCAGTCACCGCTACAAACACACTAACCCCTTAATTTATCTTTATTTTCCATTTTTCTCGGATTAACTCTTCAGAAGGGTTCAACAATCTAACGGCAGGGAGCGCAAAATTTTTCGCAGAAAAATTTCCTCTATTTTCTAGTGCTATTATCTAATGCGAAAAAATTAGAAAATAGCATTAGAAAATAGCATTAGAGAATTAAAACAATTCGTTGTCTTCCCTCCGTAAAATCCTATAAAATACATCATTCAATGGAGATGGAGGTTTATCTATGACCTATTTAAAGTCTTTATTATTTTCCATCAGTTGTCTCACCCTCTTAAGCTCTTTCGCACTGGCCCGTGATCCTATCAAAATGTCCCCCACTAATTATAAAGTCGCCTTTGAAAATGAGCGAATTAGGGTGCTTGAAATGCGATATCAACCGGGTGAGAAAGTCGGGATGCATGATCATCCGGAGCATGTCGTTTATATCACTGGCCCCGGGAAAGTTAAATTTACTTATCCGAAAGACCCACCCTTAATCTCCGAAACGAAAATTGGAGAAATTATTTGGGGCCCGGCAGTCTCACACACTTTGGAAAATATTGGAAAAACGGAATTCAATGCTTTGTTAGTAGAATTAAAAGAGCCACGCCCAGCTGCAAAATAGTTCCATGTAAATTGGCTTGATAAAGATTCACCCCCAAATGAGGAAAATGTGCGCCTAAAGTTTTTTCAGAAAAATGCTCGTGGGGTTGTAACCCAAGTGATTGGGCCAAAACGGTTTCGTCAATCCCTTTTATTTTTTTTTGGTAGTAGCTGTGCCGCAGCGCTCCTCAGTTTGATTCTCTATGTTTTTATTTTTCGCAAAACGGCAAACGCGGCCGTTCAATCCAATCAATTTAATTATTACCTACTCTACTTTTTAATTCCCACGCTTTTTACCCTCGGGATATTGATCCTCCTAACCCGTCCCTCCATGAAATGGATGCAGTGTTTAGATCATCTTATCGTCCTCACCGTTCTCGGAACCTTAACACTGATTGCCCTTAAGACGAGTGGCTCAAAGCCGTTGGCTTTGTTCTATGGTGTTTTGATTTTGTGGCACGCCGCGACGGTCCCAACCCCGGTCGGTACTCAATTGGGTTTTGCGATGGTCGCCTTTCTCTTTTTTAGCGCAGGAGAATTTTTTCTTCCTCAGGTGAACAGCTCTTCCTTTGCCTTTTGGGAAGGTTTCATCTCAGCCGCGTTTCCTTTGTTTCTCCTGCTTGCCATTTCTGTGGTCATCACTCGAAGTTTATACCATTCTCAAAAGCATCTCTTTGAGGCCCAATCCCTCGGCAACTATCAAATCCTTCGCGAATTAGGAACAGGTGGGATGGGAAAAGTATACGAAGCTTCGCATGCTTTTTTATGCCGGCCCACTGCCATCAAGATTATGGAGGATACTAAAGAAGCGGGAAGAGAAAGTGCGATGGCCCGCTTTGAAAAAGAGGTAAAATTATCAGCCACCCTCACCCACCCTAATTCGGTCACGATTTTTGATTACGGATGTAGCGATGACAATACACTCTTCTACGCCATGGAACTTCTCGAAGGGCTCGACTTACAAAGATTGATCGAACGATTTGGGCCCATGTCGGCGGCGCGCACCCTATTTATTTTAAATCAGATCTGCGGGGCATTAAACGAGGCGCATGAAAAAGGGATTGTGCATCGCGATATTAAGCCTTCCAATATCTTTCTTGCCTGCCAAGGAGGCATTTACGATTTTGTAAAGGTTTTAGATTATGGTTTGGCTAAAGAGATGAATGACAACGAAGACCATGGCCTAACTCAAACTGGAGAATTAATCGGAACTCCGCGATACATCGCACCGGAGAGTGTGACGGATAAAGCGAACATTGACCGTCGCACCGACATCTATCTTTTGGGAGCAGTCGCCTATTGGATGACGACAGGAAAAGCCCCCTTTGAAGCCGACACAAGTGTCGAGGTGATTGTCGAACATTTAACCCATCTACCCAAAAAACCATCCGAGGTTTCTGAGATAGAAATCCCCGAGGCATTAGAAAATATCATTCTCAAATGTCTCGAAAAACGCCAAGAAGACCGTTTTCAAAATATCACCGAAGTACTGGTTGCTTTGCAAAAAGTACCTCTGCAAAATTCTTGGTCTTCGGAGGCAGCACGTGAGTGGTGGAATCTTCATTTCCCTGTCAAAAAAGAACTCCTCCCGGAGACGATCCAACCGCCAGCGGTTCCATTGAGGACATTGGCCCGAGCGAAGCGCATCTAAATTTTTTTCTTTCTTAAAAACTCCCCCCCGCCTTAAGATCCTTTTATGCCCCTCTTCTCCCGATTGTACCAATGGCTAGGATTTCGACCGGAAGAGGCTCGTCTGCTGTGGTCCTCTTTTGTGGGAGCTTTCCTGGTTGTTGGATATATGGTGCTTACCCGATCGCTTCGCGAGGCCCTTTATCTCGATGCCTTCGATGTTAAAACCTTACCTTATATTACCGCCTCGGTGGTGGTCTTAGGATTTCCTATCGCCGCTGTATTCTCTCATTTTTTACAGCGCCATCCCACACACCAAGTCATGAAGGTGGTAACATTACTTTCCATCGCCGGCTTAGCCGTATTCTTTCCGATCGCTCATCTCTCTCGCATCATTATCATTTTATTTTACCTTTGGACTGCACTCTCCACCTTTGTTCTGACGGCAGGATTTTGGATCGTGGTCAACGAACGCTTCCATTTGCGGAAAGCGAAGCGACTGTATGGATGGATCAGCGCAGGAGGAACCCTCGGGGCATTATTTTTAGGAGGATCGATTCTCCCCTTAACGAAAGTTTTAGAGATCTTTGAAATGATGCCGATCGCGATCGGTCTATTGGTTTTATTTTTTCTCTTACTAATCTCACTCCCCCCGATGAAAGAAAAAATTCAACGCGATTCAAGTGATGGCAAAATACGAATTAAGGAAGGGCTGCAACAAATCTACCATTCACCTCACCTGCTGACGATCACCACCATTGTGATGAGCGCTACCTTGGCTTCAACGTTGTTGGATTTTCAGTTCAAAGAATTTGTCCGTTCCACCATTTCCAGTAAATCGGCGATGGCAGCATTCTTCGGTTCATTTTACGGCTATGCGGGGGGGTTTTCCCTTTTCATTCAGATCATCGTCACTTCTCGAATGTTGGGGAAGTTTGGGGTGGGCTGGACCTTAGCGGTCCTACCCATCATCTTAATTGCAGGGTCTACCTGCTTACTTCTGATCCCCGCTTTACCTTTAATAGTGGGGGTGCGTGGTCTTGACTATAGTTTGAGAAAATCCCTGCATCGTGCTTCGATTGAGGTGCTCTATATTCCGATCCCCTCATTACTACGGCGTAAAACGAAGGCGTTCATCGACGCCGTACTGGATTCGACTGCGGAAGGGTTAGGAGCTTTGATTATTTTTTTAATGGTCACATGGGGAGATCTCTCCTCTCGCTATCTTTTAATCGTTGTTCTCGTCTCCGCCACAGTTTGCCTTCTACAAGCAAGACGGATGAAACAAGAATATTACAACACGCTGGTTGATCGCTTAGAACAAAAAGGGGAAAAGTATGACGATTATGACCCGGCAGACCACGGTGGGTATGGACAAGACCTGCTCGATGCCTCGTTTAGTTCTATCGAACTTCACAAGATACTGAGAGCACGAGGATTACCGCTCAAAAATCCGACACCTACGGCGAAACCAAAAAGTGAATTACCATCTAGCTCACCAGACGATTCCCTTACTCCCCTTCTGACTTCGAATGATCTGGAAAAAATCAAATCCGCTCTCCACACAAAAAATCAATTCAATAGTTGCCACGTTCCCCACCTCGTGCGGCTTTTAGCTCATGAGGATTTGATTGTAACGGTCCGCCAAGTATTAATGAAAATGGATTCTTCTTGCCTCAACCAAATGGCGGAAATTCTGGGGGATCCTCATGCCGACTTTGTGGTCCGCCGAAGGATACCGATTATCTTGTCGAGTTTTGAAAATCCTGAAGTCGAAAGGATTTTACTCAGAGCATTGGTTCTCGATCGCTTTGAGATCCGCTATCGAGCTGCCATCGCTCTACTCAAGCGGTTCCAAGCAGGACTTCCTCGACTTCCGAAAGAAGAAGAGGAGGAGTGCATTTGGCAAGCGATCCGCTTCGAGGTGAATCATGACCGAGCGGTCTGGGAGGTGCAAAAAATATTAGATAAGTTGGACGATGAAGAGCGGGATGATTTTTTGGAAAAACCTTTGGAAGTGAGAGGGGAACTCAGCTTGGAGCATGTCTTTCGGATGTTAGCGCTGGTGGCAGATCCAAAACTAGTTCGAACCGCTTTTGTAGCCCTCCATCAAAAAGATGCGACATTGAAGAGTTTCGCTTTAGAATATTTAGAACATACCCTTCCCGACGAAATTCAGGAAAAGCTTTGGCCTTTCATTGGAGATAATAGTGAATACCAAAAAGAGAAGGAACTCCGTCCATTAGAAGAGGTGACGGAAGAATTGATGAATATAGGGAAATCACTCTTTATTGACAAAGAAATGAAGACAAAAATCATTGAGACCTTGGAAAATATCGAAGAAAAAGAAAACGAAGAAAAAACATCTTAGAAATTAAGATCGATACCTTCGCTGGATCCCGACCATCTCTACCTCCGATTTTTTTTGCAGGATCACATCAACGATCGGACTCCAAAAATCTTCCGAGGAACGACGTGTTTGTAATTGCAACAGATAGGTTTTTCCCGGCTTCATACCCTGCTGAACCTCCGTCGTCACCTCCGCGCTCTTCTCGGAAATCTCCTGCCACGGAGACATCTCATATCCCTTTTCATGAATGACACGATACCGATAAATTGCCGAGCCAGGCTGAGCTAGACCGGAGCTGATCATCAGATCTTCGAACTTGATCCAAGTTTTTCCCTGATGGGAAGTTAGCTGAAAATCATCAAGTGGATTGACGCGAGAGAACCAATATCGACCGATCTTATTTCTGCGCTCAATCAATGTCTTGGTGACATAATCGGTCGCTTCAGGTTCGGGATACTTCGCTTCTTCCACGATCGCCCGAATCGCTTCGTCATTAAGTCGCATCAAAATCTTCGTCGCCCAAAAACCATCTCGGTCGGTCATATTTTGAAATGGGGGATAAGGATAAGAGGGGCGCCACTTTTCCGGTTCAAAATATTCGGAATCAAAGATTCCGACTGATTTGATTTGCGTATCTTTCACTCTTTCCCAATTCGGCTGATAAATTCCCAAAGAAAATAAGGAGGCCCCAACTTTTCGTTGATTAAATCGATAATCATCCAAATGTGGCTTTCCTTTCGGTTCATTACTTGCACTTCCCAGGGTGCTGCTAAAATCAAACATATAATGACGGACATACCCTTTTTTATCTGGGCCAGTTTCAATAAAGGCGTCGTAGGTATTTCCCTCCTTCGAATCGGCATTTGCAATCAGTGACGAAATGACGCGATAACCGCGGAGTTCGCGGCGATGCTCATGAGGAATCTTATCATTTTTATCCCCTTTTCTTTTTCCACGATAAGAGATTGGACCAAGCGGAACCCCATCAATAAACTTGCTCGCGACAATCCGGTAGTGACCGTTCTCCTGCGCTGCCCTTTGTCAGAGTTCGTCAAGATTCTCCGGAGTGAATGAACTATCTTTCCCGGAACTATCTTTGGTCGTCGCTTTGGGTGGGACCGTGAGGATTTTAGGGTGGAACGTCACGATATACGTTTCAGGAACATAATAGCCGAACGCGTGCACCATCTTAGTTCCAATCACTTCGGCAGCAGTCCCCAGTCCCAAATGTCCTGGTGGATCGAATTTAATGACGTACTTATCTCCACGTTGATCTTCGATCACCATCCCTGGAGAAACTCCGGCGCTTTTGGCACTGACCAGTGTCCATGGTCCCTTGGGATCAGGTCCTGCGGAACGATTGGGCCCGCGCCGCAATTCCTCCAGTGACATCGGATTCCGTCCGAGACGATTGGTAAACCAAGTCGAGTCCGCCACTTCATCAAAATTATTGGTATTGAGTGCCTCTTGCAGCGTCGAAAAACCAACGGAGTGCAACCCATGCTCCGCGCGCAGTTCGAGATCGACTAATCTTTCGAGCTGATAGAAAAACATATAATTAATGGCAGCCGAGTAGGTGTATTGTTTATTTTTTGAAGGGAGTTCGATCGGCTTTCGATCGTTATCCATGATCCAGCGTGTCGCAGGATATCGAACCTGATGAGATGCGGCACAACCCGCAACCAATGTTAAAATCAATCCTAGAATCAACGATTTCATATGACATCTCCAACACGAAAAAGTACTTGACCCCCTTCTCCACCGTAGCCCCCCTCTAAACGAATTCGCACATCGTCTTTGTAGAAGATGCGAATCCCCGCTCCGACCGAATATCGCCAGTCGTCAAAATCAAAGTTGGTAATTCCGCTAAAAACTTTTCCGGTGTCGACGAAGAGAGTCCCGTCGATCAAGTCCCAGATCGGAAAGAAATATTCAAAATTAAACAAGACACTCGAGCTATCTCGAAACCGGCCGATCGGAAAACCGCGCAACGGGGATTCGACATCTAAGCGAGAGAGTAATTCAAAAGGGATCCCTTCTTCTCCTGTCTGCTGTTGGAAATTCCAATCATTTCTCACGGCAAAAACATGGCGCGGCGTCCAGGCGGGGAAGAATTGTTGGATTTCAAAATTATACTCGTTAAAATTAAATTCACCGGTATCTAATCCTTGATACCTTTGGAAACGAAAGGCACGATATCCGCCACGTGTCGGAATATTTTCGGTCTGCCGCGTATCGTGCCTAATCTCAAAACCAATCAGAGCGTAATTGGTACGATCTTGAAAGGCGACCAACTCGTCGGTAGGAAAGGCTTGCTCGACACTAGGATCATCTTCTCCATCCTCACTGTTGGTACGAGCGGTGAGAAAATTAACCGGAACGGCTAAGGTGAGATGAGAGAACGGTTCGAATTGCAGCTCTAAACCAGTTTTTAACCAGTTGTAGCGAAACTCACTTAAGTCCACTTCTTCACTGTCATCACCGATCCCATAAAATCTTGATTCTTTATCATTGCGAAATCGAAACTGGAAAAGCCCGCGAAACGGATGGGCCTCTGATCCAAAATCTCGACTGGTAAGGATGAGATTAGCGCGATGATCTAACTCCGCAAAAAAAGTATAATCTAATTCAAGTTGGTAACGGGTTACTGGGAAGTTTTTGAGACT
>JBGTGJ010000028.1:0-11053 GCA_041746775.1 bacterium | reverse complement strand
TTTTATTGGTCGTTGGAGACTTTCCAAATAGTGCGAGATATTTTCCATAACCTTGTTGTTCCATCTTCTCCACCGGGATAAATCGAAGCGAGGCAGAGTTGATGCAATAGCGCATCCCGGTCGGTCCAGGGCCATCGGGAAAGACGTGGCCGAGGTGGGAGTCTCCTTGGGCTGAACGGACCTCGGTTCGTTCCATCATCAGTTTGCGATCTTTCTTTTCCTCGACATTATGTTCATCCAGCGGCTTCGTAAAACTGGGCCAGCCGGTTCCAGAATCAAATTTGTCTAACGAACTGAAGAGTGGTTCTCCAGAAACGATGTCGACATAGATTCCCGCTTGGTGATTATTCCAAAACTCATTCTGAAAGGGGGGCTCCGTCCCTTCCTCTTGGGTGACGTGATATTGTAAGGGGGTGAGGACCTTCTCGAGCTCCTTTTGATTGTTTTTTTTGTCTTCAGACATGATTTTCTCCTCCTTGTGGGTAGCCGAAATAGCCTCTGATTTTTTGCTTTGGCATGAAATCAATAGGGTTAATGAAAAAAACAGTAGAATGACAAAAGTCCCTGATTTTAATTTGAGTCGCTTCATTTTTTTGATAACCCCTGTGGATTGATAAATAGACATTATCTTTTACGTTGAAAAAATAAAGAGGATTTCAATTTTTTTAATCCACTCGTTCCCACGCAGAGCATGGGAACGAGTGATCTTGCAATTCTTGAATTGCAGCTACAGAAAGGAAATTTATGAAGAAAATACTACTAATTTTAGCTGTTTTAACCTTGGTGGGCTGCCCGGGGCAAAAGAAGACAGAATCTGAGAAAGCGACGGCCGCTTCCTCTAAAGAGTTTTGTGGTTGGGCAACTAAAGGGGCTTGTCAGACCGATGCCGATTGCCAGATGAGCGGCTGCTCCAAACAGGTCTGCATGGCCCAAGCGGAGGGGGAAGTGATTACCAGTTGTGATTTTAAAGAGTGTTATGCAGCCGATCGATATAAAAAGCAGTGTGGTTGTGTGCAGAATGTCTGTGACTGGCGTTGATTTTAATTCGGGTATTTCAATTCGGGGAATGGGTCGATTGAAATCGACCCTACAAATAAAAACCCTCCTCCGGTTGTACCGAAGGAGGGTTTTTCGCTCATCCGTTCCATTTAACTACTAACTACAATTGTGGGCAGGCATCCACAGGCTGATTGGGGGCAGTAAATGGGGTCGTACCTTCATCGATCGAGAGGAGGAAGTTTTTAAGGTCCTCCACCGCATCGGCATCAGCCAGCTCAAAAGAGGTATCCCCTGCCGTAAGATGTTTTTCCCAACGTGGGTCCGTCAACAGATCCTCAATCGTAGAGGCTAGGCCATGATGGAAATAGGGGGCGTTGGATTGTACCCCTAACAGTGGTGGAATATTATAGCCGCTAAATTCCCCTTCGGCACGAGGACTGGTGGGGGGAGCGACATTTCTAATTTCAATCAAATCGGTGTTAGCGACATTTAGGGGATCGCCAAAGGTATCAACCTCTCTCAGCACGCAAGATTCTTGAAGCACACCTACTGCATCCGTTGGTGTTGAGTTTTGCTCATTCTGGATAAATCGGAAATTAAAACCTGTGACATCTACGGGATTAAAAAAGTCGTCGAGTAGAGCATAGGAATCTTCGATCTGCTCAATGGGGGGTGGAAAGATCGTACTATCGTCAAGTTTCATATTGTCGGTGTTAGCCGAGGTGACCTCATAATAGAGTCGCGAGGCGGTCCAAGCAGGGCCACCGTGGCAGGATTGACAATTTCCGGTTGCAAATAGTTGGCGACCTCGAGAGATCGAATCTTCTAAATCTTCATTGTTAAAGGTCTTGGGGGCACGAGGAGAGCGCATGGTGCGAACGAAGAGATCGAGTTGTTGAAAGTCCTCGGGGGCGCACAATATATCTATATTGTCTTCTTCAAATTCGATCGTGGATCCATTTAAACCACCGTTAGCAACCCCTTGCATCGATGGACCTTGAAGACGAACATTCGGATCGCAAACGCCAGCCACTTCGGTGGTGTAAACGCCGACCCCTCCCGAAACACCAATGATATTGTTTTCAAAGTCTCGAATCTCGTCAAAGATACCGGTCCAGTTCAAAATCTTTTGTTCTTCTTTGACTCCATCCTGATCGGCATCATCGTGATAACTCCAATGCATTGGGATTGTTCTTCGAGGTCCTGCTCCAAAGGTCCAAATGATATTGTCAGAGAGAGTTCCATTGAAGTGACATGCGGCACAATCCGAGCGTGCTTCGGTCGACCAACGACCACGGGCAGTGAAGTAAAGTAGTTGACCCCGTTCGATATCGAACTGTTCGGAACCTCCCGCTGGAGCAGTGGAGGTTGGGGTGACGTTTGCGACCGCTTGATTCGAAAGGTTGAGTTTCACCAACTGTCTAGTTCCGCGACAATTGACGAATGCGGTTCCTGTCGTATTCGCAATTGCGATTCCCATTGGAGTGCGGCACCCATCCGGCAGCAAATCGATTTGGTCGGGGAGATTATCTCCATCAAAGTCATCGATAGAAACGCCTCCTGCTACTAAGTCATAGGCGATTCGCTGAATGGCATCCCCACCTCGAGCCACTGAATAAACCACGGTCTGGTTGCCATCCGACTCGGTGGGAGATACTGCAAGTGCGGTGGTGTCACCTAAGAAATTACGTGTTCCACCCCCGTTGATCGGAGGGGCTGCATTGACCGCAAAAGGTTGGTCTGGAACAAGATCTTTGATCTCTTTTTCCAGATTAACACTCAAAGCGGTTACTTCGGATTCACTCGACAAACTTCCTGCCAAAATAATCGGATGGATGTTACCTCCACGTACGGCGATAGGTCTTCTCGGGGATGCAGAGATGGTAGGAACGAAAAAGTTATTCCCTTGAATCGACACTGCATACAACTGATTGGGTGAAGCCACGACCTCAGGTCCAGCAGCATCCGCGGTCGGTACGGTTGCACCTGGCTGGACTTGAACGCCACTCGATCGTGGTTCGAAAGTAACTTCTCCTAAAGCGGCCAAGTTTCCCGAATCAAAGAGATGAACCTTCCCACGTCGACTGACATCCCCTTCATCGCTGCCGTTCAACACCCCAGTGTTTTCACCAAAAACTTGGGTGACGATCACGGTCTCGTCATTGTCATCAGTATCTAAATCATTCGTGACGGCGATACCAAACGGAGTCGGAACTGAGACGGAGTCGACCTCTTCCATATTACTCGTCGCCAGTTTTGAGACGCGGTCTTGGGTCAATTCAGCAACATAAAGAAAATCGCCGGTAGGGGAGAGTGCTAAGCCAACCGGTTCGGAACCAACATTGGCGAGATCTACGACTGTTGGATCGGATTTAATGTCTTCAATTTTAGAAACTGTGGCATCGGCTTGATTCACGACGAACGCAGTGTCGTTATCCGGGCCAATCACGACTGCGACTGGTTCGTCACCAACCTCAACCTCTTCAATCAACGTTGGAGGATCGGTCGTCACATCAAAAAAGCTAACTGAATCCCCATTTTCGTTGACGACGGCGATCACCGTATCATCCGAAGAGATCGCAATCGCACCAGACTCGGAAGAGCGGGCGAGCACGAAAACTTGCCCGTCATCGTTGCCACAGCTCGCCGTGTAAAGCGTACTGCTGACTAAAATAGCTGTGAAAATAAGTTGAAGAAATTTTGAAATATTTGGTTGGCCTTTCATGAGATGCACCCTCCCTATGAAACGTTGAAGAGATCAAAATAAGAGACTCAGTTGTAAAAGGTAACATGGGGGGGTGAAGCGGCCAAACAGAATTTCGCAAAAAATGATGACGAATGAGTGATTAGCAAGATTCTTGCCAGAGAAATGATTATTCCGTTATTTTTTATTATCATTTTTGTTCAAGAACGACTTCAACCCGACGTGGTTCAATGTCTTCAAGGTTGATCTCGCGTGGGTAATTAAAGTCCGATCGTGAGATGGAAACCGTTTCACTTCCCGGCTGGGTTCGAGAAAGCTTGATGGTGAGATGGATATTTTTTTCACTTAAAAAGTGAAAGGTATTGCCAGGGCCTGAAAAGGTGGCGGTGATTTCGTCCGGTTTAATCTCTTTGACTCTAAGATGAGAATCGAGCTGAAAATATTCTACCGGCACTTTAAAACTTTTGATGGTGTATTTCGCCTCATGCACCAGCACAATCCAAAGTACGATCGCCAAGGCTACCGCCAGCATCTTTTCTCGGTAATTTTTTCTCAAATATTCTTTTTGAAAATAATCACTCCAGCTAGCTTTCGAAGTAACGTTCAAACCACTATAAAATTGCTGTAAGATCTTTCTAAGTTTTTCATCGCTAGTGATCTCAAAGATCTCTCCTTTTAAGGCGGCGGAGATTTTCCCATTCTCTTCTGAAACTACCAGACAAAGGGCATCACACCGCTCCGACAGCCCTAACGCAGCGGCATGCCGAGTCCCTTTTCTCACTAATTTTTCAAATTGTTTGGAAAGAGGAAGATGACAGCCAAATTGAATAATCCGCTGTTGATCCATCACGACCGCTCCGTCGTGCCCCGGAGAGTTGGGATCAAAGAGACTGAGTAGTAACGGCTCACTGACTTGGCCGTAAAGCTCGGTTCCTGCTTCAAGGTGTCTTCCGATGAGATCTTTTCCCTTGAGAACAATAATCGCCCCCCGTTTCATCCGAGAAAGCTCGTTTAAGGTATGAACCATCATCTCAATTTCGGGAGGGGATTGGATCAGTTTTCTTTTTTTACCTAATCGACTGAGCAGCGCGACTTGTTCAAAAAACGACCGGATCTCTTCCTGAAAGATGACAATTAAGGCGATCAAGATGACGGCGAAAAATGCCTGCAAGACAGAAGTGGTCAGGGTTAAATTGAAGTAGTAGGCGACTAGATAAATCAACCCGGTGATTAAGATTCCAATCAGGATAAAATTGGCCCGTCTTTTTCGCAGCCAGACCAAAATGGCGTAAAGCAACGCTGCCATCAGGGCGATATCGACCAGTCCTGCGATGCCAATCTCTTTGAAGGTAGCTAGAATTTTATCCATGCATTAAAGATCTAATAATAATTGAGGGATCGTGGCGGCATCAAGTAACGAATAGGCTCGTTTTTCTGGCGCGAAGTAATAAACATCAACATTGGCGATATCAAACCACCAGGCGTGAAGTTTTAGCCCCTTTGGTAAGTACGAGGCGATCAGAGAGGAGGTTTGGAGATTTTCAATTTGTTGTAATACATTGGCCTGAGACAAACGGTTGAGAGGAGAAAGCTGAGGTTCGAAATAAAACTGTTTACATTTTTCCTCTAATTCAGCCTGAGGAGGAATGCGATGTTGTAAATTTTTGCAATCGTGTGGGACCCCTTCGATGGCAGCGCGGATCGCTCCACATTCGGAATGACCGCAGACAATGATATGCTTTACCTTCAATACCGAAACTGCAAATTCAACGGCAGCCCATTCAGAGTTTCCATAAGTCGAGATTCCATTCTGTTCGATGGGTGGAATAAGATTTCCCACATTACGAACCACGAGCAAATCTCCGGGTCGAGTCGAAGCAAAGACATTCACGGCGACGCGACTGTCCGAACATCCAATGTATAAGGTGTCCGGTTTCTGCCCTAAAGCGAGATTGGAAAAGATTGGGAGATATTCTTCGCGCCGGTCGGATCTAAATTCTAAAATACCTTCGAGGAGTTTTTTCATTGAGACTCCCTCTTAACCCAAGAGGGGGAGACCTTGAAGAGAATTTTTTCTTCTTTGATTTTGAAAATTAAAAAATCATAATTAAACCTTCTTAGATAGGAGGTTCTGATGAAACGACACTGGAAGATCGTCTTAGGGATCATGGTTTTGATTGGACTGCCGGTCGGGTGGTATCTGGGGTCCCCTCTATTTATTAACAAAGAGGTTCGTGAAGAATTTCCTATGAAAATGCCTAACCCGCATGACGTGGATGGGATGAGTCGAGAACAAAAGTTAGAGATGGAACCAAAAATTGCAGCTGATTTGGCGGGAATGCCCAAAAGAGAATCGATGGAAGAGATGCCGGCTGAGAAAGGCCCTAGTTTGGTTGCGGAAGGGATGTTTCGAAACGTCGATACGATTCATCGGGGGAATGGGAAGGCGCAGTTATTTCAATTTGCCGAAGGAGCCTCGTTACTTCGGCTTGAGGAAATTGATATCGCCAATGGCCCTGACCTGTGGGTTTATTTGGTGAAACATCCCGATCCAAAAAATGCGGAGGATGTCAAAGCGGGGTTTGTGAATTTAGGAAAGCTGAAAGGGAATCGTGGGAGTCAAAATTATTCGATTCCTGCAGAAATCAAAACTGAGGAATATGGGAGCGCGGTGATCTTTTGTCAGTTATTTGGAGTTTTATTTTCGCCGGCACCGTTGAAAATGGTGAAATAATCAGAAGAATTAATATTGCGGAGAGGGTGGGATTCGAACCCACGGTGCCCTTTCGGGCACGCCGGTTTTCAAGACCGGTTCCTTCAACCACTCGGACACCTCTCCATCCGCCCAAGGCGGATCCTCTATTTTCTATAGCTATTTTCTAATGCAATCCGTCCCCATCAACCCTTTCAACTCCTCCGGCACTACCACACTTCCATCCCCCTGCTGATAATTCTCCAAAATAGCCACTAACGTTCTCCCCACCGCAAGCCCGCTCCCATTCAGCGTATGCACCAAACGATTCTTCCCCTGTTCATCTTTGAACCGAATCTTAGCACGTCTCGCCTGAAAATCTTCAAAGTTAGAACAGCTCGAAATCTCGCGATAACAATTTTGTCCTGGCAACCAAACTTCCAAATCATAAGTCTTCGCGGAAGAGAACCCTAAATCAGCGGTGCACAATGCGACAACTCGGTAATGGAGATTTAACTTTTGCAAAATTGATTCGGCATCCGCGGTTAACTTTTCTAGTTCATCGTAAGAGGTCTCAGGTTTCACAAATTTTACCAGTTCAACTTTATTGAATTGATGTTGGCGGATTAAACCACGAACATCTTTTCCATAACTCCCCGCTTCACTCCGAAAACATGGAGTATAGGCGGTCATCGAGATCGGAAGCTGTTCCGCTTTGAGGATTTCGTCCCGGAAAATGTTGGTGACAGGAACCTCCGCGGTGGGAATCAGATAAAATCCTTCGGTGGTTTTAAAAAGATCCGATTCAAACTTGGGTAACTGACCAGTCCCCAGCAAACTTTCTGCGTTGACCATGAAGGGGGGGAGGACCTCTTCATAACCATTTTTTCCGGTTTGCACCTCGAGCATGAAATTGATTAATGAACGTTCTAATCTCGCTCCAAGCCCGCGATAAAGCGTAAACCTCGCTCCCGTGATTTTAGTGCCCCGTTCAAAATCTAATATTCCTAAATTTTCACCAATCTCCCAATGTGGCTTCGGCTCGAAACTGAATTTTGGTTTTTCTCCCCAGGTGCGAATGACCTGATTGTCCGCCTCGGATTGTCCAATGGGGACAGAGGAGTGGGGGAGGTTGGGAATTTGCAGCAAAATATTTTGCAACTCGGATTCTAGCGTCTCCAGTTCTGGAGAAATTTCTTTCAATCGATCCGAAACTTTTTTCATACTTGCAAGCTCAGCGGTCGCATCTCCACCCGACTTTTTAAGTTTCTGGATCAATTGGGAGGCGTGGTTTTGTTCAGATCGCAGTTGATCAAATTCTTGTTGTAAGGAGTTTTTCTTTTGGGTGGTTTCTCGAAGACGGGACAGCTCTTCTACCGGCGTGCCACGGTTTTTCAACCCTTGTTGAACGGTTTCAAAATTTTGCAAAATAAATTTTGGGTCGAGCATAAAAATTCCATTATCTTCGCTAAAACAAAAGGCAGCCCATTTTAGCTGCCTTTTGAGGATTGATAAAACAAATTTCTTGGGAGAATTTAAGATCCAGACTCTTTTAATTTTCGATCGATCACTTCTTTAAATTGTTCTATTGGACGGGCCCCTGTGATCATTTCACCGTTGATGAAAAAAGTGGGGGTCCCCGTGACGCCCGCCTTTGCCCCATCCGCCTGGTCTTTTTGGACTTCATTGGCAAACTTTGAGCTATCTAAGCAGTTATCAAATTGCTTCGTATCGAGATTTAATTGTCCTGCATATTTTTTTAGGTCAGCGACATCCAATGCCTGTTGGTTTTCCCACAGTATATCGCTGTATTCCCAATATTTCCCCTGCTCCCCGGCGCAATTAACCGCTTCTGCTGCTTTGGGAGCCTTGTCATGAAATTCGAGAGGGAAATCGCGCAACACATAATGGATTTTATCACCATATTCTTTGATCAACTCTTGAACCGTCGGGTGAGCTCGGCTGCAGTAGGGGCATTGGTAATCGGTGAACTCGATCATGGTGACTTTGGCATCCTTATTTCCCTTGAATGGATCATTATCGACTCCGACGTCAATTTTGGGAGGAGTCAGAAAAATTTTTACCTGAGAATTTGATTTAAGCTGGTCAACATAGCTTTGCGCTGCGAGGAGCGTCTTTTGTTGTTGGACCTGTTTTTTAATGATCTCTTTTACCTCATCAAACGATTTTCCACCGACACGATCTTTTGCCTTTTCGTAGAGTACTTTTGCCTCTTCATCGCTGACGGTTCCAACCTTGTCGGAAACTTGATTTTTAAGGAGGTCTTGGACACTGACCCCTTGCTTGGAGGCTTCTTTATTGAGTAATTTATCTTCGATCAGAGAATCGACCGCTTGTTTTTTGAGGTCGTAGAGTTGAGTTTGAAATTGAAGGAGTTGACTGGCGATGAGTGGTTGCAGGTCTTGATTGGTAATTTTGTCTCCATTCACTTCGGCTAAGACTTCAGTTGGGGATTCGGTATTTTCTCCTTTGAATTTTTCTTTGATTCCTTGGCAGCTGATGAGCGGGAGCAGGGTGAGGAGAAGGAGAAGTTTTTTCATACCGGCCTTTCGATTGGTTATTTGTAGGGGCAACCCACGTGGTTGCCCTTTCCTCGATTTCTAATTCGCAATGACGGGCGACAACATGGGGTCGCCCCTACGGATCTAATTTCTCAATGGCTTATTGTTCATCAACATGAACTGCATTCTGGCTTGGGATTTTTCTGTTCCAGCGAGTTGCAGGAATGCTTCGCGTTCGAGATCTAAGAGGTATTGTTCCGACACCAAACGTTGGGTGGGGAGATCACCACCGCTCAGCACATTCGCGAGTTTTTCAGCGATGAACGCGTCGTGCTCCGAAATTGTTCCCATCGCTCTGAAACCACGAATGGCGGAGACGACCGCCATCTTTCCACCCACTCCGGGAACCAAAATATCTTCACGCGGGGTCGGTTGGGTATAGTTTTTGGCTAGCTCCAAGACATCCTGTTTGGCGTCAAAGATCAGTGTATCGCGGTTAAGTGAGATTTTATCGGTACGTTTAAAGTAATCGAGTTCAACCCCTTCTTTGGCACTGGTGGCAACCTTGGCAAATCCGATTCGTTCAAACGCCTGTTGGACTTTAGGGAATGGACCGCCATCTCCGGAAGAGCCCCATACCTTTTGTCCGCGAGCTCGTAAGGAGGCCTCGATATTTAACAGCAGATTTTTGCAGCCACCTCCGGCAGGAATGAGTCCCACTCCAACTTCCACCAACCCAATATAAGTTTCCGAGGCGGCACGGACGGCATCTGCTCCCATCGACACTTCGCATCCCCCACCTAAAGTTAATCCGAAGGGAGCAGCGACAACAGGTTTGGGAGAATAGCGAAGGGCCATACAGAAATTCTGGAACTGTTTCACAATCCCTTCGATGCGGTCCCAGTTTTTTTGCTGGGCTTCGAGCCAGAGCAACATCAAATTGGCGCCGACGGAGAAATTCTCTGCCTCATTGGAGATGACCATTCCCGCAAAGCCATCTTTGATTTTCTCTAGCCCTTTGAATCCGAGTGAGATGATCTCATCATCAATGGCATTCATCTTCGAAGTAAATTCTAAACAGAGTACACCATCTCCCAAATCGATCAGGCTGGCAGAGCTGTTTTGTTCAACGATCTTATTTTGTTCCTTCAATGATTTAAGGATGAGAATATTTTTGCGAGTGGGGACTGGTTGATAAGTTTGAGTGCGAACATCGAAGAAAAATTTCTTTCCATCTTTTTTCTTATAAAAGGTTCCTTCCCCTTTTTCCAAAACCTGTAAAAAGAGAGCAGGGGGGGTGAGTCCATCTTGCTTGATCCGCTCCACTGCTTCCTTCACGCCGATCGCATCGAGTGCTTCGAAGGGGCCGATCTCCCAGTTAAATCCCCACTTCATCGCATTGTCGACATTCACAATATCGTCGGCGATCTCGGGGATCCGGTTCGCGGCATACATTAAGGTATCTCGGGTGACCTTCCAGGCAAATTGAGCGGCGCGATCGTTCCCTTGCAGAATCGCTTTGATTCTTGCTCCCACCTCTTCAATCCCTCGTGCCGCCTTGAGTGATTCAAACTTGACCTCTTGTTGTGGACGGTATTCTCCGGTTTTAAGATCGATCACCAAAATTTCTTTTTTCCCATCCGCCGATTTATTCTTTTTGTAAAAACCTTGCGCTGCCTTATTTCCCGTCCAACCATTCTGAATCATCCGATTGACGATCTCCGGCATAACGAAGGTGTTGCGATGTTCGTCATTAGGGCAACCTTCATAGGTGTTTTTGATCACGTGAGCGATCGTGTCGAGTCCGGCGATATCGGCGGTGCGGAACATAGCGCTCTTGGGTTTTCCCATCGCGGGGCCGAGGATTTTATCAACTTCTTCGACCAAATAATTTTCTTCCAACACTCGGTGGAGCGCATTCATGAAGGCGAAGGTCCCGATCCGATTCGCGATAAAGCTCGGAGTATCCTTCGCATACACCACCCCTTTCCCTAATTTTTCTTCGAGAAATTCTGCCATCTCTTTGACGACGGTTGGATCGGTTTCCGAAGAGGAAACGATCTCGACCAACTTTAAATAGCGGACCGGGTTGAAGAAGTGGGTGACGAGAAAATTCTTTTTGAAGTTTTGATTTCT
>JBGTGJ010000027.1:0-13752 GCA_041746775.1 bacterium | reverse complement strand
TGGAGAAGGAGTTTCCCGAATTAGATTTTAAGGCGAAGATGGGGAATGGATTCCTACTTAAAAAATTGACTTCTCACTACGCCCTTGGGAAAAGGGGGAAACCTCTGTTGGTGATCAGTAGCTCCGGATTACTGGAGATCTGTATCAATCAAGGTTCTGCCGCCAAAAAATTAAACCTCAAAAGTGGCATGAAAGTGATCGTCACATGACTCAAACAGCGCATTGGTTCTTTTGGCTCTTCGTCATTCTCTATTTCCTCCACCTTGCCATTGAAACAGGACTAGATGTTTTAAATCTCAACTATTTAAAAAAGCATCGGGATAAAATTCCGGAACTTTTCCAGAACGTCTTCTCATTTGAAGAATATCAAAAAAGTATTGAATACACGCAGACCAAACTGCGCTTTCATTGGATTCAGCAAGCTTTCAGTGTGGTGGTGATTTGGCTGATGATCTTGGGCCAGTTTTTTGGCTGGATGGATCGCTTCGTAGCAAACTACTTACCGGAAGGAACGCTCATCCATCAAATCGCCTATCCGCTAGCAATTGCGGTAGTCTTTTATCTGCTTTCGCTCCCCTTCAATATCTACTTTCAGTTTGTGATTGAAGAGCGGTTTGGCTTTAACAAAACTACCGCCAAAACTTATATCACCGATCAAATCAAGACGATTTTGATATCACTGGCTCTAGGGATTCCTCTCTTAGCTATCCTATTCAAGTTAGTGGAATCTTTAGGAAGCTACTGGTGGATCGCCGGTTGGGGAGTCGTCTTACTCTTTCAACTTTTTTTCACTGCACTCTTTCCTGTTATATTCGTGCCACTTTTTTATAAGCTCACGCCACTTTCGGAAGGGGTTTTAAAAGAACGGCTAATTGAGCTGGCTAAAAAATTAAAATTTAGGATGTCGGGAATTTATACGATCGACAGTTCCAAACGTTCGACCCACTCCAACGCCTTTTTTGCCGGGATCGGGAAGGCGAAACGGATTGTCTTGTTTGACACGCTGGTGAATAACCTTACCATCTCAGAAATCGTTTGCGTCATCGGCCACGAGATGGGCCACAATAAATTGCACCATGTTCTAAAAAATCTTTTACTTGGGGCAGTCACCAGCTTTGTTGGATTTTTTATCCTATCTAAAGTTCTGATGTGGCCACCATTTTTTAACGCCTTCGGTATTTCAAATCCCAGCGCACATACTGGCTTAGTGCTGTTTGCACTCTTCAGTGGCGTTTTTACCTTTCCTCTAAATCCGCTCATGAAATGGCTTTCACGAAAGTACGAATACGAATCAGACCAGTTTTCCGCCAAAGTCACCTGCGAACCACAATGTATGACCTCTTCCCTAGTTAAACTGAGTAAGGACAATCTCGCCAACCTTACGCCACATCCTTGGTATAGCTTCTATCATTACAGCCATCCGACAACGACGGAGCGGGCTGAGGCATTGAAATCCGTGGCCAATTCCTTACATTGACCATCCTCATCATTGATGTAAATTTGCATCAAATGCATGCCTAGGAGGCTTTTATGGCTCGCACCACGATCTCTTTAAATGATTCCCTTTTTGAAAAATTAAACAACTTGGCCGAACAAGAAAACCGTAGCACTCCCAATCTTATTGAAACCATCCTGATGCGCCATTTGGAGGAAGATCTTTACGTGGATGAGTTTGAGATGGAAGAAATTCGGAGTGACAAAAACCTGCAAAAAAATATCAAGAAAGCACTTTCCGAATATAAGACGGGCAAAGGGCGTTTCGTATAATGTATAAGATTTTTGAAACGGATCAATTCAATAAAGAATTAAAAAAAAATTGCCTCTTCATACGAACAGCGATTGATATCGAAAAAATTAACCAAGCAAATTTACCCCTAACTTCGCAATCAACCCCATTATGGGGTCCACATCAAAAAATTAAAAGACTACGAACCTGAAAGCTGGAGGTATCGCATAGGAAATTTCCGAATTTTCTATTCTATCGATGAAGAAAAAAAGGTGGTTATCATTACCGATCTTCGATTGCGAAAAGAAGCCTATCGTTAAACAGTTGTTCTAGACCCGATGCGGAGTGGCTGCTGCTTTCCAGAGCTTTAACACTTAGATTTTATGAAGACTCCTCTCATCTGTTTTTATGAGGACTCACCTCACCACCTTATCTAAATGCCTGAAGGGTCCGCACCCCAGAAGCTCTCTCAAAGAAGGACTAAAGGGCCAAAAACAAAGATTAATAACCAAGATGTCTAAAATAAAAACATAGTATTTTTAGTAAGTTATAAAGACTATACCGATTTGCCCAAATTTCGGTACAAAACTTGCTCTCTATTCTGGATTCTGTCACAAGGTTGTGGCGGAAAATAAGAAGGAGAAATCACAATGGCGATCAATCCTAATGCAAATGTCAAAAACCCTAACGTCCAAACCTCTAATTCTGACCTCTTTGAAGTAGCAACAAACACCATCAAAGACATAAAAGAGGTCATCGTTAAAACCCCCGAAGCAGCCTCTAAAACGATCACTCACTTTCAAAATGAATTATCCAACATCACAGGCAACATTAATAAATTTGCCGGTCGTCTTGGCAATGCCCGCCTCTTTCAAGGGGTCAGCGCTTTCTTCGAAGGGCCAAAAGATGAAATTAGGTCACTAAGAAAATTTTCCGTAGAGGAACTAACTGTAGAACCAACTAAAGTAGGGATTTACACAACTTTCGAAACTAATTACGAAATTCCGAACCCAAACTTAAACGGAGAAATGATTGAAGAAATAAAAATTGAAGGGAAGAATGTTAAGGAAAATATTACGGCATTAGTACACCTATTAGTTCGTTTAGATGAACCCAGCATCAAGCGGGGCCTCACTAAAGAGCAGTACACACAGATCCATGCCTTACTCATGAAAAATCTTGTTAAAGCAACTTCGCCTCATAAGTAGATTTATAATTGGCTTCTAGTTTTTTCCAGGCTTGCATTTCTTGTCCTCGAGGGAATTGCTCTCCAATAATATTTTTAAAGAAATATCCGCGTAGGATTTTGGGTTCGATTTTATAAAAATCTCCCATAACTTTGGTAAACTGATCAAGGGCATTGCTCCAATAATCCATCGGCAATCTCCTTTTAATCGCCCCACCAAAAAACACCGAGGTGAGCGCGAGAGCCAAATAATCTTCGACCAATTTCCCATACTTTTTGGCCGCCTTTTTGCATCACTTTGATATGAAAGGTATTTAACGGCGTCGTATTGTAAATCGGTATTTTTAAAACCTCTGCAATCCTTTTAAAAAGCTCTAACTCAGGAACTCTTTCTGAAGTCGCCCCATATGCCTCTAAAAAAAAGATCCAATTTTGGGGCTGAGCAGCGACCTTTAATTCGACTCCTTCAACATATGGAGCAAGCCAAACAGATTGGCACAACCATCATGGGGACCGCCCAAGAGCTCCCCTTTTCCTCATTTTTTATTTTGAAAAACCCGATGCGCATACCGGGCACTTGGACTGTCGCAAATTCCAAATTCACCACCAATCAACCCTAATTTCCCCAAAAAATTCTTACGGGCTTTTTCTAGATACACAAAGATATCATTCTGGTTTAATTTTTCCTGGGCTGGTTTTAATTCCCCAAACTCTTGGATCACCAGCTCTCTTTCCTCCTTCGACAATTTCCCATCATACTCCACTTTTCTAGAACTCCCATAAACCGCCCCAATTTAGTCATAGACTGCTTCAATCCTTTGGTGGTCGGGGCAAGAAGCATCGTAGATGCAAGACCTAAGATCCGATAGTGGATGCGAGGTATTTGTCTCTTGGGGCGCGGACTCTTGGTTTAACTTTTGGTCGGCCAAACATATATATTGGTCTACTGGAGGAGAACAAAGGGCGGGAAAAAGATCGGTGTTCTCTTGGCAAAATTGAGATTCGATCTCATTGGCGACAGGATAATCCAGATCCCAAGGGTTTAATTCGGTTTTGGCGATTTGTTTGGATATTTCGGTCATAAAACTGCTCTCCTAAATAGGATTATCGTCCTTTTGATGAAAGAGTTGCTGAGGACTTTCTTCACCACTCAATCGAACGACCTGAAGTACACACACCTCAATTCAGGTTGAAAATGAAAAGGAAAAGAGAAAATCCCAACTGTTTCCGAAAATAAATTTTAAATAAAGATCAATATTTCTATATAGTTATATTGTTATTTCTCATTCAAAACAATCTGCCTAAAATTTGGTACAGAACTTGCTTTCTCTCTTGGAGTCCGCTAATGGTTGGCGGATTTAAAATTTTAAGGAGAAAAAAATATGGCACTCAGCCCACCCGATAAGAAACCTATGACACCCCCCACCGTAAACCCAAACCTAGTCGGGGAAGTTATCGATCAAGGGATTAACTTAGTAAATAATGGGGTTGAAAAAATAAAATCTACCGCTGAGGGTTTGATAAATAATTTTGACCAAGCGGCAAAAAAATTAAAAGAATTTACCCAAACGAAAGGTTCTCCTACTCATGTTTTTAGCCCTAGAGGGGAATATTCGGAAATGAAAATCATTAAAATTAAAGAGTTTGATCCAAAGCAATTGGAGGAAAGGATCAAAAAAATTATGGAAGAAATGAACAGGAAGCCAGGCGCGGTTATGCGTGAAGAATTAAGAGGGGAATCATTTGAATCATTTGAATTGATCCACCAGGAGACACTTCGTTTCCTCAAATAAACAATTATCTGCCCATCAAATATTGGCGCCCTCCAAATAAAGGCGCCATTTTTTTTGCCTGGATCCCTCAGAGATTTTCCTCCAAACTATCTTTATGACCTCGTCATTAGAAGAAGAACGAATCTGGCACTACCAGCTCGACAAAGAAGGGCACCTCTGGCACGAGGGGTCGGAATTTGACGACCCAGCGATTCTAAAATTCTTCATGCGAAAAATGGAAAAACTACCCGACGGTAGATTTAAGGCGATCTGCCAAGGAGAGACCTGTTTTATTGAGCCGGAGGATGTGCCGTATGTGGTGAAGGATGTCGTCGTTGGACCGGACCAAGTCGAATTGATCTTTCCGGGGGATTATGGGGAGGTGTTGGATCCGAGCACTTTGTATGTGGGAAAGGAAAATGTTTTGTATTGTAAGGTACGCGGCGGGAAATATGCGGCGAGGTTTAATCGGAAAACTTATTTTGAGTTGGCGAGGTTGGTGGAGCAGGATGCGAAGGATAAGGGGTTTTATTTAGCGATTGGTGGGAAGAGATACAGGATTCGGGAAAAGTAATGGAAAAACTCTATTGATAGAAAATGGATCCCTGTTTTCACAGGGATGACAATTTAGTTTACTGTCATTTTTCTATTATTGACCACCTTGAATGTATCCCTCGATGATTTTTTTATCCGCCTCCGGAAATTCAAACCGCGAAAACTCCTCAGGCGCCGCCCAGCACCAATCCGCACACTCAATCGCCTGCGGATTCCCAGAAACTAATTCACACAACATGAAATAGAGATGAACCGACTTCTCAGGATAATCGTGCCTTAATTCTTGCAGGAGTTTTACCGGTCGCACCTCCACACCAATCTCTTCACGACATTCACGAATCGCACAATCTTCCAAACTCTCCCCAGCTTCAATCTTACCGCCTGGGAATTCCCACAGATGCCCGAGATGGGAATGTTTTAATCTTTTAGTGATAAGGAATTTGCCGTCTTGTTCAATGATGCAGGCGACGACGCGAATAGGTATCATTACTTCTGTCCCTGGTCTGTGGTCCGTTGTCCGTGGTCTCTCCATTATCCCACATTATTATATTCCCGATGCCGAAACTGAACCCCCAGCTCCTCCTCCGCCACTTTTCTAGAAGCCTCCACATCTACCTCCGGCATCCCAACCACAGAAGCTTGTACCCACGGTATATACTTCTTCGCCTCCAAAATAAATTTTTTCACCTCAGGGTAAGCCGCCTCTTTGTATTTGCTGGGACATACCTTGGCATAGACTTCGGCATTCGGGGCATTGAGCGAGACATTGACCGCATCAATCAAGCCTTTTAACTCAGGGAGGATATTTTTTTGATGGACCAAATTTCCCAACCCATCGGTATCTAACCTCACTTTGAGATTTTTGGAATGAATGTAGGTCGCTAACTGTTTTAGCAAATCTAATCGCTGAGTCGGTTCCCCAAATCCACAAAACACCACCTCTTCCATCCCGCTAAGATCCCCCATCGCAGAAACAATCTCTTCAAAAGTCGGCTCTTTAGGAAGCTTCAGATAGTACCCCTTCACTTCGAATGTGGAAAACTTCGGACAAAAGACACAGGCGATCGTGCATTTGTTGGTGATATTGAGATAGAGACTGTCGCGAATCTTATAAGCAATCGATACTTCCGGACGCTGTTCACCAAATTTGAAGAGGCGCCGCGCATTCAGCGAAGTAACACGCCCCACATCTTCGACATCAAGCCCTTTAAGCTCCGCAATCTTTTCGGCCACATAACGGACATAAGCAGGTTCGTTTCTCTTGCCGCGAAAAGGGATGGGAGTCAGGAAAGGGGAATCTGTTTCAATCAACATTTTTTCTAATGGAAGCCGCTTCGCTGCATCTTGCATCACTTGGGCATTCTTGAACGTCACAATGCCAGTAAAGGAAACGAGAAAATTTTCCTCGAGCACTTTCCTTCCAAACTCATAATCGGCAGAGAAACAATGAAACACCCCACCGACCTCTTTGGCATTTTCCTCTTTTAGAATTTGGAGGATTTCTTCATGCGCATCACGATCATGGATCAAGATCGGCTTTTTTAATTTGATGGCGAGTTGAATAAATTTTCGGAAGGTGTCGATCTGTTCTTCGCGAGTAGAATGATTGTAGTGGAAATCAAGCCCAATCTCCCCAATTGCCACCACTTTAGGATGAGCCGCAATCTCCTCAGCCCGCTTCATCACTTCATCATTGACCAGCTTGGCATCGTGAGGATGTACCCCAATCCCGGCATAGACATCGGGAAAACGTTCCAGCAAAGCAGAAACCCTTTCCATACTCTGGATTCCTTCACCGGATCCAATGTGGAGGATATTTTCTACTCCTACGTCTCGAGCACGCTGAACGACCGCCTCAATTTCATCAGGGGAATAATCGGAATAATCAATATGGGCATGGCTATCAATAAACACGCATCACGCTTTCTCAAGAGTGACTTCCAAAATCTTATTCTCCGCATCATAACTCTCGCGATGCCCTTTGATCGGATGTGCAAAAATCATTTCACGCAAAAAACCTTCGGGGAAAGAGTTAACCCAACCGCAAAGCTTTTTCACATTTTCATCTTCGAGTTTGCCGCGGATCTTCACCGCTGTTCCATTAATTTCAACGGAGGTCTTATAATCGGGCATCTTTTCGGGAAGCCCCCACTTGTATTTTAATTTATGGTTGGGAACATATTCTGGCAGGTCAAAACGAACCACATAACGATCTTTTTCTTCTTCGAGCATCGAAGCCATCCCATAGCGCTTCATTCGCTCCCATTGCGGCTCCAACTCATCTTTCACCGCAAGCCATCTTTCTTCCCAATTGGCGTTATCGGAGGGAGCCTCTTCGACGACCGCTTTTTTCTCTCGCTCCGGCTTGAGAGGCATCGGGAGGTTAACCAATGTAATGGCGCTCACGGGACAGTCATCAATAATATCCCACGGATTAAATTTTCCGACCGGTGATGTCTTTGTTGCGATCGCTCGGGTGTGATCGGCATTCATGATAAAGATGTCAGGAAAGTCGTTGCAGCAGGCGTCACAAGCGATACAGTCTTCACTGACAAAATATTCCTCTAATTGGATAGCAGCTTCGGCCATGGGGCAATTCCTCCATTTTGTTGAGAGATTTCTATTATCCAGTCCAAAGAAGGGGTGTCAATAGATGTTATGGTCTCATCATTGAAACAACGCCTCGACAAAATCTATTGCGGAGAACGGTTGCAGATCTTCCAACTTCTCCCCTAGCCCGAGATAGTGAATCGGTACCCCAATTTCATCGACAATCCCAATCACAATCCCCCCCTTCGCCGTACCATCTAGTTTCGTCAGAAGGATGCCGGTTAATCCTAGGGCTTGATGGAATTCACGAGCCTGTTGCAAGGCATTTTGCCCCTGCGTCGCATCGACAACCAGTAGAGTTTCATGAGGAGCCCCCGGCATTGCCTTATCTATGACTCGGCGAACTTTTTTTAGTTCCTCCATCAGATTCACCTTGGTGTGAAGTCTTCCGGCGGTATCAATGATGACACGATCAACCCGACGTGCCTCCCCTGCTTTGACCGCATCAAAGGCGACCGCGGCAGGGTCCGCCCCTTCTTGCTGAGACAATACTTCGACTCCAATTCTCTCCCCCCAAACTTTAAGCTGATCGACCGCCCCTGCTCGAAAGGTATCAGCGGCGGCAAGTAATACTTCTTGCGATTGGCGATGATAAAGTGCGGTGAGTTTGGCAATGGAAGTCGTCTTCCCAACCCCATTCACCCCAACGACCATTGTGACATGGGGAGACTGAAGTGGTGACAGGGAAGTATGAGGACTTTGCAAAATTTTTAAGATTTCTTCCTGAAGATACCCCTTTAAATGATCAATCCCCTGATTCTTACTTGCAATATCTTGATGAAGCCCCAGCATCAACTTTTGCGTCGTCTTCACTCCAACATCAGCACCAATGAGTATTTCTTCTAATCGATGATAAACTTCTTCATCGATCTGGGGGCGAAATAGAAGCAGCTCCTTAAACTTTTCAGTGAAGGAGTGATGGGTTTTTTCTAATCCCAGCGTGAGAGAGGAAGAGGGAATTTTTTTCTTTTTTTTGGATTTCCATTTGAGAAAAACACCGCTGCTAACCAAAATTAGAAACGCCCCAATGTAATACTCCATATTTTCTACCAACATGAAAATCTCCCCCTCTTAGAGGTAATTCATTATCTACAAAAAAAGACCGAGATGCGAATAAACATCTCGGTCTTTTGGTAAACTATCTGAAAAGAGTTTAGGAAACTGGGGTTTTCTCTTCAGTCTTACTGGAGGCGGGCTTACCCTCTTTGCTTTCGAGCAGTTTATCAATCACCTGCTTAAACGCGGCCACCGGTTGCGCTCCTCTTAAGAAAACTCCGTTGACAAAAAAGGAGGGGGTTCCGGTTGCTTGGTTCGTTTGAGCAAATTTGATGTCTTCTTGGATCTGGGCATCATATTTGGTCGACTTCCAGTCGGCTTCGAACTTTTTCATATCGAGACCGATCTCTTTGGCGATCTTGGTAATTCCGGCTTCATCCAAGCCCTGCTGATTCCCAAATAAACCATCGTGCATTTCCCAGAATTTTCCTTGTTCATTGGCGGCTAAAGAAGCCTTCGCCGCTGACATGGCATTTTGATGGAAACTGAGTGGATTGTGGCGGAAGGCAACGCGCACTTTTCCAGGATAATCTTTTAATACCTGATCTATTGTGGGATTAACTCGCTTACAGAAAGGGCATTGAAATTCTGAAAACTCAACGATGGTAATCGGTGCGTTTTCTGCCCCTTTAACAGGAGCATTGTTAAGCGGAACATTGATCGCCTTCTTGATCCGCTCTTCAAGAGGAAGTTCGGGAGCCCGTTGTGGACGTGACGACTTGAGTGCATCAGCAACCACTTTAGGATTCTTTTTAAGATACTCCCCGACTGCCTTTTCCATCTGTTCTTGGCTTGGTTTACAGCCAATCGGTAGGGTTAATAGCAGAGCGGCGAAAAAAACCGCCTTGAGAAACGAAGATTTTTTTAATATGGACAACACGGCCGACACCTCCATGGATTAAATGTTTTAATAAACAAATTAGGGATTCGATTCAAAACGAGAAGTAAATACTAGGCGGCCTAAACAATTCCGTCAAGCTAGGAGTGAATTCATTATAAAGGAGCGTTTGAGATGCTGATGAAAAAAATTCTGCCCATTTGTCTCATTTATCTATCATTGATCGGGATTGGTTGTAAAAAAAAGGGGGATGGAATCCTGATCGGAGAGTTTGCCTCCCTCACCGGATCAACCGCGACTTTTGGCCAATCGATGAATCATGGAATTCAGCTCGCCCTTTCGGAGATCAATCAGTCGGGCGGCTTGTTAGGAAAGCAAGTTGAATTGAAGGTCGAAGACAACCAAAGCAAGCCCGAGGAAGCCAAAACAGCAGTTTTAAAATTAATTAAACAAAATCAAGTAGTTGCATTACTAGGAGAGGTCGCCTCATCCCGCAGCTTGGCTGCCGCCCCCGAGGCCCAAAAAAGCCGCATCCCGATGATTTCACCAGCCTCGACCAACCCCAAGGTAACCGAGGTAGGGGACTACATCTTCCGAGCCTGCTTTGTAGACACCTTTCAAGGGGAATCGATGGGGCGTTTTGCCTATCAAGACCTGGGATTAAGAAAGATCGCCGTCCTTTACGATGTAAAAAACGATTATAGCGTCGGGTTAGCAGAATACTTTGAAAAAACTTTTACCGCTTTGGGAGGAGAGATCGTCGAAAAACAAAGTTATTCGGAAGGGGACATCGAGTTTCGCGCCCAATTGACGACCATCAAAGGAAAAAAACCTGATGGAATTTTTCTCCCCGGCTACTACACCGAAGTGGGGCTCGTCGCCCGACAGGCGCGTGATCTGGAAATCAAGGTTCCGCTGATGGGAGGAGACGGCTGGGATAGTGCAAAGACTTTGGAGATTGGGGGGAAAGCGGTCGAGGGGAGTTATTATAGTAATCACTACTCGGCAGAAGACCCTTCTGAAACCGTTCAAAATTTCATTAAAAAATACCAAGAAAAATATCACGAAGTCCCCGACGCCATGGCAGTACTAGGATATGACGCAGCTCATATTCTATTTGACGCAATCAAGAGAGCGGGAAGTACAGATGGAAAATCGATCCGAGACGCGATTGCCACGACCAAAGATTTTCAAGGGGTCAGCGGAATGATCACCATGGATCCTCAACGAAACGCCTCCAAAAAAATCGTCATCCTCAAGATTGAAGGGGGGAAGGTCCGATTTCATAAATCACTGGAACCCTCCTAAAGAGACCACAGACCAGTGACCAGGGACCAGTGACCGATATTCGAATCTCATTCTTTTGGTCCCTTGTCACTGGTCACTGGTCACTGGTCCATACCCAATGTCTCAATTCCTCCAACAACTTATCAACGGCCTCGCTTGGGGTAGCATCTACGCCCTGCTCGCGCTCGGTTACACGATGGTCTACGGAGTGCTGCGCCTCATTAATTTTGCGCATGGGGATGTTTACATGGTTGGCGCAATGGTTGGTTATTATTTTGCGAGATGGATGGCGGGTGGAAGCTCGGTTCCGTATTTTCTTTTAGTGTTGGCGGTCTCCATGATCGCTTGTGCCCTATTGGGTTTATTAATTGAACGTTTTGCCTATCGCCCGTTACGAAATGCCCCACGACTTAACGCTTTGATCACCGCCATCGGGGTTTCTTTGTTTCTGGAGTATTTTGGCCAATATCTTTTTGGAGCCGATCCAAAATTTTTTCCATCGCTGCTTCCAACTTGGGAGGTGTTCAATTTTCACGGAGTCATTTTAAATAATATTCAACTCGTTATCTTTATTGTGAGCTTTCTCTTGATGCTAGCTCTCCGTTATGTGGTCTTGAAAACTAAAACGGGAAAAGCAATGCGCGCCGTTTCCTTCAGTCATACAGCAAGTTACTTGGTTGGGATTAACGTGAATCGCGTCATCGCTTGGACCTTTGCCATCGGCTCGGCACTCGCTGCGGCTGCGGGAATATTGGTGGGACTATCCAACCCTAAGATTGATCCACTGATGGGGCTCGTTCCCGGACTCAAAGCGTTTGTCGCTGCAGTGTTAGGGGGGATTGGAAGTATTCCAGGGGCGCTGATTGGAGGGTTGATCATGGGGGTGGCGGAAACGTTGGTCGCAGGTTATCTCTCCAGCACTTATCGGAATGCGTTGGCATTTATTATATTAATCGTCATTTTGCTGGTGAAACCGACAGGAATTTTGGGTAAATCGACACAGGAAAAAGTCTAAATGAAAAAACTCCTCGTGATCGGAAGTTTTTTAGTCTTGTTGGTAGGAATACAATTTCTCCTTTCTAAATTTTTCAATCCCTACCTCATACAAATCATTGTCTTAATTGGTATCAATCTCACCATGTCGACCTCACTCAATCTGATTAATGGCTACACCGGCCAATTTAACCTTGGCCACGCCGGATTTATGGCGATCGGGGCATACAGCTCAGCAGCGTTTTCGGTCTTCGTTCATCCCATCCTGATCTCTCATCTCCCCTTCGTGCCAGAATCGATTCTCAAGCCGATGTTATTTATCCTCTCATTGGGAATAGGTGGGGTTTTCACCGCAATCTCCGGATTAGCGATCGGACTCCCAACCCTACGGCTGCGCGGAGATTATCTCGCCATCGCCACGCTCGGGTTTGGCGAGATTATTCAGGTGGTAATCAATAATATGGATAGTGTCGGAGGGGCTCGGGGATTTTCCGATATACCGGAATACTCTAATTTTTTCTGGGTATTCATGATCGCCGCAATCACCTTGTGGGTCGTTGGCAGGCTCACTCGTTCAGCAAAGGGGATGGAATTACTTGCGGTGAGGGAAGATGAGATTGCCACCGTCTCGCTGGGGATCTCCAGCACCCGCGTCAAAGTCACTGCCTTTGTGATCGGCGCTTTTTTCGCAGGCTTAGGGGGAGGGCTCTTCGCCCATTTCTTCACCTACTTGCATGTCAACAGCTTTACGTTTTTAAAATCGGTGGAGTTTATTGTGATGGTCGTCCTGGGAGGCCTAGGAAGTTTGTGGGGAGTTGTTGCAGCGACCATTTTGCTAACCATCCTTCCGGAAGCGTTAAGGGCCTTCTCGGAATGGCGAATGGTGATCTACAGCTTATTGGTAATCATCACCATGATCTTACGCTCAAAAGGGATTTCATTAAAAAATGTCTTTGCTCGAAGTTAAAAATTGCGGAATCCAATTCGGCGGTCTTACCGCTCTTTCCAACCTGACCTTCTCGCTTGGCCAAAAGGAATTGATTGGAATCATCGGCCCCAACGGCGCCGGTAAAACGACGTTTTTTAATCTCCTCACCGGCGTCTATCGGCCAACCCATGGAGAAATTCATTTTAATCAGAATTTGCTTAATCCCCTCAAACCTCACCAGATCAATCAATTAGGAGTAGCGCGAACTTTTCAGAACATCCGACTATTTCAAAACTTAAGCGTCCTCGACAATGTCCGCATCTCTTTTCACCAACATATTCGATATTCTTATCTCGACGCCGTTTTGATGAATAAAAACTTTCTAAATGAAGAGGCAACCATTACCGAAAAATCGCGACAGCTGCTTAAGAAATTTCATCTGGATTTGCTCGAAGCGGAAATGTCGAAAAATCTTTCTTATGGAGACCAACGCCGTCTTGAAATGGTTCGAGCGTTAGCTACTCAACCTCAATTACTTTTGTTGGATGAACCTGCCGCCGGGATGAATCCAACCGAAAAAAAAGAATTGGTCGCGCTGATTCGAAGACTGCATGAAGAGCTCAAGCTTTCCATCATTCTGATTGAACACGATATGTCGGTGGTGATGAATCTTTGCCCACGCATTATCGTCTTGGACTATGGCCAGAAAATCGCGGAGGGAACCCCGGAGGAGATTAGAAAAAACCCCAAGGTGATCGAAGCGTATTTGGGCGTAGGGGCGGGTGAAATTTAGAATTGCTG
>JBGTGJ010000026.1:0-11805 GCA_041746775.1 bacterium | reverse complement strand
GGTTTAGGGTTGCGGCGAGAAAATAGTGAAGAGTTATTAAAGACACTTCCTCAAGAGATTGATTGCCTCGAGATCGCCCCTGAAAATTATATGCACACCGGTGGGAAGGTCTATCGTCAATTAAGGCAACTCGCTGAGCATTATCCTATTTTTTTCCACGGACTAAGCCTTTCGGTCGGAAGCGTTCATCCGTTGGATAAAAAATTCTTAAAAGATCTTAAGCCTTTTTTAAATCAATTTAGCGCCCCTTACATGACCGATCATCTCTGTTATTCCTCGCTCTTTGGGGCACAGTTCCACGACTTACTTCCGCTTCCATTAAGTCGTGAGGCGGTCCGCCACGTAGTCCCACGTATCCGTCAAATTCAAGATTATCTTGAGATGCCATTTGCCATAGAAAATGTCTCTTACTACGCCCCAGGAGGTCCTTCAGAAATGACGGAGTGGGAGTTTTTATCCGAGGTAGCGGAGAAAGCCGATTGTTCGATTCTGCTCGATGTTAATAATGTCTATGTCAATTCGGTGAATCACAGGTTTGATCCCCGCGAGTATTTAAAAAATATCCCATTAGGTCGTGTCATCCACATGCACATTGCGGGACACATGCAATATCAAGGATTTTTGTTAGATAACCATGGAGCTCCGGTCATTGATCCTGTTTGGGATCTATTACGATTTGTCGCTCCTAAAGTTGGCGCGGTGGGATTGATTATCGAACGGGATAACGATGTCCCTCCCGTGGCCGAATCGGTTGCTGAAGTGAAAATAGCCAAAGAGATTTTCGAGTTAGAAAAGTTGGAGAAAGTAGCATGAAAGAGTTGATCAAATCAGAAAAACTTTGGGGCAACATCTGTTTTAATCCCAAGTATCATCCCAAAGGCCGTTATAAAACCTATCGCGAGCTGGTTTTTTCTCGAATGGTGGAGGTGGTCAAAAATATTTGTCCTGTGGGAAGAGAAATTATCACCGACTCGGAATGGGAAAAGGTCATTTGGGACTTCTTAAAGAATTCAGCGCCAAAATCCCCCATTTTAAGAGAGTTACCTCTTGAAGTCGCAAAATACTTGCAAACCCATGCTCATTCCCTTTCTAAAAAATATCCCTATCTAGGGGAATTAATCGAATACGAATATTTGGAAATCCAGATGCGTTTTGCACCTGACGATGTTGAAAAAACTACGCGAGGGAAAATTAGAATTAATCCTGCGCATGTCTTAGCTACTTATCGTTGGCCGGTGCATTTTATCAGTAAGGAATTTCACACCACAAAAAAACTGCCGCAAGGGGAATACAATCTTTTACTATGGAGAGATCCGGATTCGTTGGAAGTTCTATTTATGGAAGTGAATCATTTGGTGGTTTCCTTAATTAAAATTCTCGAAAAAGAACCACATAAGAAAGACCTTCTTTTAAAGAAAATAGCTAAACAGCACCGCATTTCTTTTAATCAGGAATTTGCTCAGGAAGGAATGCAACTTCTGGAAGACTTAAAGACCAAAAAATTACTCTTTTCTTAAAGAGAAATTCCGAGTCGAGCCTTGATGCATTAACTTGGCTCGACTCGGAATCTTATCGGTCCAACCTTATTTTCTTTTTTTTGCCATCTGCATTCTCATCAAACCTACCGACATAGCAGCGATCCCTAATAAAAGTAGTAGGCCTTGAGATGTGGTGCTCACTCGACTTAGCGAACATGAGCCAACTGCGTCTCCTGAACCTTGAATATTTCCGGGTGCAACCGGTGGTGGCACTTGCCCGGAATCCTCTTGGCACTGACAATTTACCGGGCTGCACATTGGTGTTGCAGCAGGGCAGGCGGGATTGGTAAGTTGAACTTTATTCGCATCAAATTCGCATTCTTCACTTGGACCGATTTCACCATTGCCGCAGACTGCGCATTGACATGTGTTTGGGTTACATGGGCTATCTGCAGAACAGGTATCGAAGGCTTGGCCATCAATGGTTTCACCACATTCTTCTCCAGGATCTATCACACCATTGTTGCACATTGGTGGAAGAGGTTCACGGCAGGTACAATCATCGTTACAACCTAATTGGTCTTCGCATTGTGAGTCATCATCACCATCGCACGCTTCATCATTATCTTTTTGAGCATTGCCACAACCCACGCACATTCCTCCTTCACAATGATCTCCGCTGGTAACTGGATTTTCATCATCACATTGTTGTGGCGGTTCATCTGGAACAGGAGTGTTGTCACACATATTGTCGTCACCACATACGTCCGTGGTACATTCATTATTATCGTCGCAGTCGTCATCCTCTAAGCATGGGCAATTACCTAAATCCACGTCACATTGACCAGCGGCGCAATTTTCAGTCGAACATTCTAGTTCATCTGAGCAATCGATAGGATCTCCAGGGATACATATACCCCCTTGGCATTGATCCCCGTCGGAACAGAGGTCCCCTTCTTCACATGATTCGTTATCAGGCTTCGAACTATGCTCGCAAAGACCATCTTGGGTGCAAGCATCCACGGTGCAATCTTCTCCATCATCACAGTTAGGAGTTAGTTTACAATCCTCGGTACAACCATTGGTGTTACAATCATTGTCACCGTCATCGCATTCTTCGGCAATACAACCAGGAATATCATTGTTATCGCAGTGGTTCGGATCTTCATTAGGATCGGTGTCTAAATTACAACATTCAACGGCCACTTCGGTGGGATCTTTACAACTATCATCTATGACTGTTGCGCAGCATTCTCTCACACCATTACCACAACTGTCGCATCTTCCCTGAGGATCTTCGTGCATCAGATGTCCATTATCAAAGCCGGCAGAACAGACATCAAAAGGACAGCTAGGCTTAAGATGACACACACACTGTCGTGTGGAGGCATTAGCGTACTGAGCAGTGAATAGGAGAATGGCTATAGTTGAAAACCCCAACACCAACCTCCAGATAGGATGTTCGGACTTTTTAAACAAATCGAATTTCATTTCCATAGCCTCTCCTTATCTATCAAAAAAACTAATTTAATTTTTAAACAAATCCCGAATCGAGGCTTATCAATACTCGACTCGGGATTTTATAGGTCCAACCTTATTTTCTTTTCTTAGCCAGCTGCATTCTCATCAATCCTACGGTCATCGAAGCTATTCCTAATAACAGTACTAGTCCTTGTGACGTGGTGCTAACTCGACTTAGCGAGCATGAACCCACCGGGTCTCCAGAACCTTGAATGCTTCCAGGCCCAGAGGAAGGGGGGGGTACTTGCCCCGAGTCTTCTTGGCATTGACAATTAGCCAAGCAAGCTCTTCCGTCGCATGCAGCATCTATTGAACCATCGCATTCTTCCCCGTCATTTAAGACGCTATTGCCGCAATTGGGATTTGGCACAGACCCATCTGGTACACAGAGACAGGCATCCATCGTTCCAGGTTCCCCACAAGATTCCCCTGTTGGGCATGCATTTTCATTGAGCTCATTTCCACTCGAATCAAATTCGCAATCTTCTCCCTCGGCCACAATCCCATTTCCGCAAATCATACAGACGCAAAGATTATCATTTGTATTACAAAGGGTATCAGCAGGACATCCTTGGGTTTGTCCGTTAACTACATCGCATTCTTCAAAACCTTCTTCGAAAACATTATTGTTGCAAACCGCTGGACAAGAATCACAATCATCAGGGCAAGTATTGCAGTCTTCTCCACCATCCCCATCACAAGTTCCATCTCCACAGCATTCGCCACAATCTGCAGAACAAGAATCACAAGTTTCACCTCCGTTGCATTGCCCATCACCGCACTTCGGAGGACACACCCCGCAATCTTTAGAACAAGTGGAGCAATCCTCACCGTCACTCATTTCACATTCATCATTTCCACAACAAGGACCGACCGTGTCATGTCCGATGTTAAGATGACCATAAAGATGCGCTTTAAACCCAGCATCCCCGACACAAATCGTGTGTGGATTGTGCTCAAGATTATGGCAAACGCACTGGTTTGCTTGAGCAGAAGATAGAGGAAGGATTAAAAACCATCCTACTAGTATCCCCCAAAAAAGTTGTTTCATTTTTTCAGATCTAATTTTCATATCATTCTCCCTAAGTTTTCCTCATCATCTCCTTAGTTTTTTCAAAAAACTGAAGAATTGAGAGTTTGGTCCAGATAGGTTCAGGCCTTTTGCTAGAATTGATTTGCAAATCGAAAGCCAAGCTTCAAAAAAGAAACAAAATTGAAAATAGCGATTATTTTCTCAAAGGTTAACTCAGAGAGGATTTTTGATAGGCTACTGACAGATCATGTCATTATGAGAATGAGAGTCAAAAATGTGACGAAAAAAAATCTCCAAGGTTTACAGTTTTTGCAACCTTGGAGATTTTAAATTAAAACAAATATGAGCTTAAAATTATTTTCTTCTCATCAAACGACTCAGGGTCAAAGCACCTACGCTTAAGAAGAAAGTCCATGCACCCATCAATGACGGAGTGGCAATGGCGTTTAATGAGCAACTTTCTCCACCATTGAGAAATAATCCGGTAGGAGTTTCCGTGGTAGGAGGAGTGGGTGAAGGGGATGGAGTAGGAGTTTCGGTGACTTCTTGGCACGCATCCGGCACACCGTTATCGTCGGTATCAATATTATTATCTCCTACGCAATCATCACAAACATCTCCAAATCCATCTTCATCAGCATCTTCTTGGAGTGGATTGGGATTATCGGGACAGTTGTCATCGCTGTTGCAAACACCGTCTGCGTCATTGTCACCATCGGGGCAAACGGGCGTACATTCACCGCAATCTTCAGGGCAGATGCTGCAATCTTCTCCATCAGCGGTGTCGCAGGCACCATTTTCACAGCAAGCACCACAGGCATCTTGGCCGTCGCTGATATGGTTCTTCAGGTGATTGTCAAATCCTGGATCTCCAACACAAATGGTATGAGGGTTGTTCTCCACATTATGGCAAACACAAGAGGTATCGATGGGGCACACCGATTGAGCCAAAATAGATTTGGAAAATGTCAACAAAGCGAAAAATGATAAAGCCGTTGCTAGCCCTAAAATGAGGGATTTTTGGGAATTTTTTCCCATAAAAGTTCCTTTCGTCGAAAAAATTGTTGGGGGTAATTCGGGGGCTGAATTAACATAAGTTTTGAGAAAGCCAAGCTCTTTATGAGGTATTTGAGTAATTTTATTGTAATTATAGATAAAAGATTGACGTCCTCACTCGAGCACGATTAAGTTTTTAAAATCATGTCCACTCAATTTTATCAGTTTTTCCTTAACACCAAGATTCTCTTTCAGCCTGGAATAATTAAGGATTTTGGCAATGAGCTTTCCCAATTTCCTATACAAAAATATTTTCTGATTGCGGATCCTTACTTTGCGGAAGGGGAGGCGGCACAAAATATTCGGCGTGTCGTGCAAGAAAGTGGTGGGGAAGTGGTTGGGGTTTTCAAAGAAATTCCTCCCAATAGTGAAGTGGAGGTAGTTAAGCGATGCGCGGCTGAGGCCAAGCGCTCAGGGGCTGAAGGGATGATCGTGATTGGCGGAGGTTCTGCCCTAGACACAGCTAAGGCGGCCAATGTGGTTTTTAGTTTAGGGGGAGATCTGGTGGAGGATTATTCGGGAAGCCAAACGATTCCTCACGCTTTAAATCCACTTATCGCCATCCCAACGACTGCTGGAACCGGAGCTGAAGTAACTTCTTCCGCTGTCATTTTTGAAGCAGCGACTCATCGCAAACTTTCCTTCAACGATGCATTTCTTCGTCCTCATATGACATTATTAGATCCCGAATTAACTTTGAGTCTTCCTCCAAAATCAACGGCGATGACCGGGATGGATGCTCTCACTCATGCGATTGAATCTTTCACAAGTTTGCAAGCTAATCCAATGAGCGATGCGTTGGCGATGAAGGCGATCAAACTCATTCGATTAAATTTGTTGGAAGCGGTAAAAAGTGGAACCGATCTCGAAGCCCGCTCCAACATGATGATTGCCGCCAATATGGCGGGGATCGCCTTTGATCACGCGATGGTCGGGGTGGTTCACTCCATGTCTCATGCGACTGGCGGGATTGCGAATGTGCCCCATGGTTTGGCGAACAGTATTTATCTTCCGTTTGGAATGGAATATAACTTATCAGTGAGTGCTGAGCGTTACGCCGGGATTGCTAAGCGATTAGGGATCGACACTTCCAAGATGAAACCAGAAGTCGCAGCACAAAAGGCAATCCAGTATATTTTTGATCTCAAGAAATCACTTAGAGAATTATGTGGTCTTCCTGACCGACTACGAGATGCCGGAGTTCAAGAAGATCAACTCGAAGCGATTGCGCAAGCGGCTGTTGAAGATGGAACCAGCTTTTTTAATCCACGTGAAGTGACGTATGAAGAGGTTTTAGTAAAAATTAAGGAGGCTTATTAATGGGATATTTTCAATCTTCGGATCAATTAAAAGAGGTGTTGGGAGGTTTTTTTAAAGTTCTTTTTGAAAATTCTGAAGTCGGGCCGAAATTAAAAGCGGCCAAACTAAAAATCAAATTTAATTATACGGATCCCGACCTATCGATTGCAGCGGATACGGGAACCGATCCGGTCGAGGTCCATTTTAATGACGATCAGTTTCCTGCTGAAGTTCAGATGAATATGAAGGCCGACATTGCCCATAAGTTTTGGCATGGAAAAGTCAATCTGATTGCGGCGCTGACAAGACGGGAAATGGTGGCGAAAGGTCCGATTCCGAAAATTCTCAAACTGCTTCCTGCGATTAAACCAGCTTATGAGTTATATCCGCAGTATCTCAAAGAACATGGATGGGAAAATTTAATTATTAAATAAAAGGAAAATTTCATGATTAACTATGACCTCACTTCAGAACAAGAAATGCTGCGCAAAACTATCCGCGATTTTGCTGAAAAAGAGATCAAGCCAGTTCGGCAACAATTAGATGAAAAAGAAGAGTTTAGTCTTCCTCTCACCAAAAAAATGGGAGAATTGGGATTGTTTGGGATGACCGTCGATCCAAAATACGGCGGTCAAGGTTTAGACTACCTTTCCTATTGCATTGCGGTCGAAGAATTAGCTCGTGTCGACGGCTGCCAAGCGGCAACGGTCGCAGCAGAGAATGCGTTGGGGATCATGCCGATTTACCGTTGGGGAAATGAACAGCAAAAGCAAAAATATCTCCCTTCACTTTGTACTGGCGAAAAGTTGTGGGGGTTTGGGTTAACCGAGGCGGATGCCGGGAGTGACGCGGGAAATTCTAAAACTCACGCTAAATTAGAAAATGGGAATTGGGTGATCAATGGTAGCAAGATTTTTATCACCAATGCCGCCAATCCGATGACCGCTGGTGTAACGGTTCAAGCGGTGACTGGAAAAGATGGGAATGGAAAAAAGGAAATCAGTTGCATCATTGTCGAGCAGGGGACACCCGGTTTTACTTCACGCGAGATGCATAAAAAATTGGTTTGGAGATCCAGCAATACGGGTGAGCTTTATTTTGAAGATGTGAAAGTTCCCGAAGAAAGCCTTCTTGGAAAACGAGGGGATGGGTTCAAGATGATGCTGGCGACTCTTGATAGTGGGCGTCTTGGAATAGCAGCGATGGGGGTCGGTGGAGCCCAAGGGGCGTTTGAGGCGGCGTTGGACTATTCCAAAGTCCGTAAGACCTTTGGCCAACCATTATGCAAACATCAAGCGATCGCCTTCAAACTAGCCGATATGGCGATGGAGATCGAAGCGGCCCGAAATCTCCTTTATAAAGCCTGCTTTTTGAGAGATCAGGAACGCCCGTTTGGTAAAGAGGCGGCCATGGCAAAATTGTATGCTTCGGAAGTGATGAATCGGGTCGTCAATCACGCGGTTCAGATTTACGGTGGATATGGTTTGATGGAAGAATATCCAGTCGCTAAGTTTTTCCGCGATCAAAAACTATTAGAAATCGGTGAAGGGACGAGTGAAGTTCAGCGTATTGTCATCTCAAGACATCTAGGCTGTTAAATCGCCTGAATATTCTGACGCAATTTGTCAATTTTGTTGAATAATTTTCCACAACTATTTTTTGAGTCTCCCGATAATTTATCTGTGAATGGTTGGTCCTTCAAATCCTGGTTTTTCCTCCTTCCTATTCTGCTAATTTCAGCTTGTAGTGGAACACCGCTACAGCTCAGTGGCATTGTGGCGATTGCTAATTTAGATACCGTCGCATGTGTTCCTAAGGCACAAATCATTCAGATTAGAAACAGTGATACCGAACAACCGCAACGAGTGCAGGGAGTTCACTTCGAACTCGGAACCAATGACTTTGATAAAGAGGGGAAAAAGCCAGGCACCCTGATGCCAGGGGAAGATTATTTCCATTATTTCAATGTCGATCAGGTGACCGTTGGAAATGTCACCAAGGCTGGAGTGAGTAATCTCGTTGAAGAGATGATTCTTCCTCCAGGTGGGGTGATGACGATTCAGGTCAGCTATAATCCACGAGCGATTACTCAAGGGGAAGATTATCATAATACCTATCTCGATGTGGTCCTCAACGGCCCCAAATTGGGGGTCATGCAATTTGAATTACGTGGGAAGGCGTTGAGCGCTGCCCCCGGGTGTGGAGAGACAATTGGAAAAGTTCGCCCCTTCCAAGTGTTAGGGGTAAAAACGACTCTCAGTCACGTCGACTTAGGGCAACCGGTTGTGACGGATCTCAATGTTGCCGAGGCTGTAGAAGGTAATTTTGAACTCAATGAGTTGCCGGATGGTAAGATTGTTTTGACCCAAACAGGATGGCCTAGAATCACCTTTCCTCTCCCCGAAGGAGCCCCCATTCCCGATTTGTCGATCAGTCTCAGTAGCGACAGTGATCCGGTGACTTTAGGCTCGGATGGTAAAATTGCTTTTGAGGGGTTAGACTTTAATGGATCAAATGTCGTTTCACTCAACAACCTTAAGCTCACTACGGATTCGATTACCTTCACTAGCGCAGAGGCTCCTAATGTTTCAGGTGGGAGTATTACTTTTACCGGATCTGCGCTCAACGACCAAGGAGAAATAACCTTGGTGGTAGCGGCCGCACTCACCGTCCCTCCCGTCGACACCACTGAAAAAGTAGGTGGCGGGGTATTTGGGATGGAACTCACCTTAAAAGAAATAAAATAAAACTTTCTCGTGACCATTCTCACCACTCCATCGTCTTAAAAGTTGAAATGAATAGCTTGCGAAGGTACAGGGTCTCTTACCTTGGCTAAACATGACACTCCCATCCAACAGGAAGAGCTCGAACTCCTTCGCCGATGCCAAGAAGGAGACCTGAAGAGCTTTGCCCAGATCATCGACCGCTATAAGCAAAAGATCTTTGGGATGATCTATCGATGGGTGGGGGAGAAACAGATTTCTGAGGATTTGGCCCAAGAGGTTTTCTTAAAACTATACCGTGAGCTCAAAAATTATCGAGGGGAGGCAAAATTTTCCACCTGGCTCTATCAAGTCACCCTTAACTGCTGCCGAGATCATTGGCGCAAGCAGCAGCGGCGTCGTGGCGAAGAAGAATTTCAAGATGGCTCCATCGGTGGAAGAACTGACCCAAAGATTGAAGAGATTGTGGAGGCGAAAGAAACAGCAACCCATCTTCGAAAAGTTCTCGCCTCACTTCCGCCGATCTATCAAGAGGCGGTCTATTTAAGATTTTTTGGCGAGATGAGTTATGAAGAGATCGCGGAAGCAACCGGAGTTCACTTAAGCAATGTGAAAATGCGTGTCGCTCGAGGATTGGTGCAATTGAGAAAAAGAATGCATTTGGGAGACTGAAAATGGACGAACAAGAATTAGAAAAATTAAGAAAATGGCTAGGGCAAGATTTTTCTGACGAAGAACTTCAGCAAGTCTACAAAGAAGATCCTCAGCTGGCTCAAGCATTTCCCTCTTTAGAAAAGCTGTTTACACAAACGAAGCTGAATCAACCGCCCCTATCTCCTCAATTTACCTCCAAAGTTTTGCGGGCGATCAAACAAGAGAGATTCTGGTCGAAGTTTCACGATCGATTTCTCACCTGGAGAAATCTTGCGGTCGCAACCGCCTGCAGCGCGGCGTTCGTGTTTGGCTGGTATGCGGGGCACCAAAAAGAGGAGGGGCTTGTTCCTTCTGTCACGATGAAAGAGATCACAGGTTCTGGTGAAGAGAAAGTTTATCAGGTCCGATTTGTCATTCGCGAACCCCAAGCCAACACCGTAGCGGTCGCAGGAGATTTTAATCAGTGGGTTCCTGCTCTCCTTCGCCCCGAGCCGGATGAGAAAGGGGTTTATTCGATAGAAATTCCGATCAAAGAGGGGACTTACGGCTATTCTTTTGTCATCGATGGAGATCGTTGGGTTTCTGATCAATCAGCAAATCAAGTGATTGGGGATGGGTTTGGCGGAAAAAATACGATTATTCGGTTATAGATTATGAAGAGAATGTTTTCGACATATTGGATGCTAGCAGGTTTATTCCTGCTCTTTCCGATCAACGGAATAGCACAGACTGATCTCCAATCATCACCCGCCTTTCAAGCTTTAGTACAGCGGCGAGATCGTGGAGAGGTTCCCGCTAATTTTGTTTCAGAGGTGGAAAAAGAGGCAGGACAACTTCAAGCAAAGGGGCTTCCGGTAGAGCCTTATCTTTTAAAGGCGAATGAAGGGATTGCCAAACGAGTGCCGCCGAAAAAAATCTATCCTGCCTTGAAGACTTCGAAACAACAAACGGAGATCGCCGGAGAGCTCTTTGAGAAAGCGGCTGAGAAGGAGGGATTCCAAGGCAATTCAAAAAATAGAGAAGAGGGGATCCTTCGAGTTCAAAGAGAATTGATGACCGGAAAAAAACCTTCGAAGGTAGAATATTTGGCGGAAGATTATGTGCGACAGAAAAAGGTGGAAAAGAAACCTGTTGCTCCAAAAGAGGAGATTCTAACGCCAAAGATAAAAAAGCCGAAACAAAAACGAGAGTCGTCTCAAAATTTCGATAAACAAAAAGTAGAAAAGTCTCAGAATTTTAAAATAGAAAGGGAACGAAAACCTCAAAGTAAAGGGAACGATTGGAAATCAAATCCACGCGGAAATGGAAATGGACGGAAAAAATAGATCTTTAACCATGGAGAGAAATTGTATGAAAAAAATATCGATATTATTTGCGAGTATACTTGTCTTTAATCTTTCACTCCCGCAGGCAAAAGCATTAGATGTTAATTTGATTAATGTCGATGTGAGCTCACCCGAAAGTGAAAGGGCAACACAGCTCTACAGCCGAACCTACGGTTTTCCACCAGAGCAGGTCCGTCCGGTTTTGCTTGGACCTCCCGAAGAGGCTCCGGCGATTTTGCAAATCGCGCAGACCGCGGGAACCTCTCCTCTCTCAATCTGGATGATGCGACGGATGGGGATGAGCTATCCAACGATTGCCGCCACCTTTCTCGCTCCACCGGTTGCTCAAGTGGTCGTTGCTCAACCAAATTATATTGAATATGAACGAGTTCGCTTTCTCCGCAATACCCTGGTCGTCGATCCGACCTTGATTCCTCAAATTCCTCTCCGTGGTATTTCGTTTTTACGATTTATCGCTTATCCAGTTCATCCTGAATATGGTTACTGGATGCCCCCCGGAATCGCCAAAAAATACGGTTATTGGATCCCTCCCGGTCAGGCCAAGAAATTAGGATTGTGGACCCCTCCAGGACAACGAGGAAAATATTGGGTAGGAGATGACTTTGATAACAACGGTTGGAACGGTAAGCCGGGGAAAGGGAAATGGGATGATCATGGTGGTGGCAATGGAAAAAAAGGGAAAGGTGGTCCAGGAA
>JBGTGJ010000025.1:0-2362 GCA_041746775.1 bacterium | reverse complement strand
GAGCAATTCTAAATTTCACCCGCCCGCGGATTTGGCGAAAAGGAAATTTTAATAGATGCTTAAAATCAAAAACCTCCATGTCCACTACGGCGCCATCCATGCTCTCAAAGGGGTGAATCTCGAAATTCAATCGGGAGAGATTGTTACTTTAATCGGAAGCAACGGCGCAGGAAAAACGACTTTGGTGCGAACCATCTCTGGTTTGATCTCTCCGTCGGAAGGAACCATCGAATATTCAGGAAAGGAACTCACCCGCCAACCAACCCATCGGATCGTCCAGCTTGGTGTCGCTCAAGTCCCCGAAGGGCGAATGATCTTTCAAAACATGACGGTGGAAGAAAATTTGGAACTCGGAGCGTATGGCTGGAAAGATGGGATGAAGGAGGAGATGGAAAAGGTCTTTCAACTTTTTCCCAGGCTGAAGGAACGCCTTAAACAAAATTCAGGAACATTGAGTGGCGGCGAACAGCAGATGCTCGCCATCGGTCGTGCCCTGATGAGTCGCCCTACTTTGCTTTTGCTCGATGAGCCTTCGCTGGGGCTCGCGCCTAATCTAGTTCAACAGATCATCAAAACTTTGATTCAAATCAATCAGCAGGGAACTACGATATTTTTGATTGAGCAGGATGCATTTCTCGCACTGGAGATCGCCCATCGGGCCTACGTTTTGGAGACGGGGAATATTACGCTGGAAGGAAATGCGAAGGAACTTCTGAAAAATCCAAAAATTCGCGAAGCGTATTTAGGAGAAATTAACCCGTAGGGGCAAAGCAACGCTTCGCCCTACAAAAAAATCAAGCATTCTCCGCATGATCCCGAATCACCTCTTTAGCCACTTGCTTGAACGCATCAAACACCCCCGCCCCCTTCGAGGCGATTGTTTCGAAATCAGGAACTCCCAGAGTGTTGACCATCTTGCGTAGCGCTTCGAGATTAGCGGCGTTGGGAAGATCACGTTTATTGTACTGGATCACCATCGGTAAGGTATCGAGATTGACCGCTTCTTCGGTAAGGTTGGTTCGTAAATTCTGCATCGCCTTGAGGTTTGCCTCCATCTGACCGATGGAGCTATCAGCCACAAAGACAATCCCGTCGACCCCTTTGAGAATCAGTCTTCGAGAATCATCATAAAGGACTTGCCCAGGAACGGTGTAAACATGGAAGCGAGTTTTATACCCATCCACTTCACTTAAGAAGAGCGGCATAAAATCAAAAAACAACGTCCGCTCATTTGCCTCTTGTTTGACCATTTTGGATTTGGAATCCCCCTTGGTTTTTTTGAAGAGCATCTCGAGCGAAGTGGTCTTTCCCGACTGCGCGGGACCGTAATAGACGATTTTAAAATTGATCTCTTTGTCTTGGTAATTGATGAATGACATAATGAGGTGGATTTTAGGGAGTTGGGCTTCAAGATGTCAAGGCAGGAAAGAAATAAAAATGAAAATATTCTTCATTGCGCAAAAAGTTGTCTCCCTTGAAGCGCCCGTTTTAAGGTGAGTGGATCTAAATATTCAATTCCACTCCCAGCGGGAACCCCGGAAGCAAGCCGTGTCACGCGGATTTGAAGTGGCGAGATCAACTTGTGCAAATAAAGCGCTGTCGCCTCCCCTTCTACATTGGCGTTGGTTCCCAAAATGACCTCTTCAATCGATTCTGTGGGAATACGACTTAAGAGTTCACGGATCTTCAGATCCTCCGGTCTCACCCCTTCTAAAGGAGAGATCACCCCGTGCAAAATATGATAAGTCCCACGAAAGGTCTGGGTACGCTCAATCGCCAACATGTCTTGCGGAGACTCCACTACAAGCAGCATATTTTTTTCCCGTTTGGGATCCATACATAACAGGCAGGGATTTTGTGCGGTTAGATTTTGACAGCGCTGACAGAATATTACCTTTTCATGCAGATCTTGCAGCACCGCAGCCAGCCCTCGGGCATACTCAGCCTCTTGCCGAAGAATAAAAAAGGTGAGCCGAGCGGCGGTTTTTTCACCGATTCCAGGCAATCGACTTAAGTGGTGGACTAGTTTTTCGATAGGAGAAGACATTAAAACATTCCAGGAATTCCCGCCCCACCCATCAACGCCCCCATCTCCTTTTGCATCTCTTCTTGGGCACGACGGAACGCCTCGTTGACAGCTGCGAGAATCAAATCTTGTAGCATCGGGATATCGTTTTTATCGACCACATCCGGCTCAATCTTAAGCTCTAAAATTTCCTGCTTCCCATTGACCTTCACGGTGACCATTCCGCCACCACTGCTCGCTTCAAAGGTCTTCTGCGAAAGCTCTTCTTGCTGACGAGCCATCTCTTTTTGTAGTTTTTGCGCCTGTTTTAACAGTTTATTCATGTCCATGACTTTT
>JBGTGJ010000024.1:0-6807 GCA_041746775.1 bacterium | reverse complement strand
CGCTCCGTCAAAGAAGCCCAATGGCCTTTAAAAAGTGAACAAATCAATCACCAAAGTCGTTTGACGGAGCGAAAAAAAACAAAACTTCACCCGCCCCTACGAGATTAAATTCATGTCCCTCTTCCCCACACAAGCAATCGTTCTCGCCGCCGGATTAGGCACCCGGCTTCGTCCCTTGACGAATGAAATCCCTAAACCACTTTTACCGGTCGGGGGTGTCCCTATTCTTTTGTTCAATCTCTATTTACTCAAACAAGCGGGCATTAAAAACATCACCCTTAATCTTCACCATCAACCACAAAAGGTGATGCGCCTGCTTGGAGCAGGAAAATCTCTTGGCTTAAATCTCCACTATAGCCTTGAGCCAAAAATTCTGGGGACTGCTGGAGGGATCGCCCAAGCACTGCATCAGATGAAACCAATCACCACCTTTGTGGTCAACGGGGATATTCTTTGTGATGTCGATTTAAGAAAAATGTATCAAAGGCATCAAGAGGCTCGAGCTTTAGCTACTTTGGCTTGTGTTCCGAAAGATCGTGCGAAGGTAGAAAGTTTTGTGGAATTTAGCGAGTCTGGAAAAATTTTTCGAATCGCACATCAACCCCCTTCACAATTCTCTTGGCCAAAATTACAAAAAGGGATTTTTTCTGGAATTCATCTCATTGAACCTAAGGTGCTACAAAACTACCCCACACACTATCCAGGCTGTATTATTCGTGAAGTCTACCAACCCCTGCTAGCGCAAGGTGGATGCTTACAAACTTATTTTCACTCCGGCGCTTGGTGGGATTTAGGCAGTATCGAAGAATTAAAATCGGTCGATCAAGGATTGTGGCGAGAAACGCTTTCAGAAAATATTTTGCGGCAGTGGAAAGAAATCCGCACCTGGTCGAAGTCGTTATTCTACCGCTCTTAACGAAATGTGCTCTGATTTAATATATAACCTCACCATATCCCGACCACTCGCTTTTGCCTGATACAGAGCGATATCGGCATGGTTGATGAGATCTTCGGTAGAATCGGAATTCGCATCCAATGCTGCCACCCCAATACTTACCGTCACTTGAAGCCCCATCCCATTCCTCTGATTCACGGGCATGCTTCGAACCACTTCTCGAAGTTTATTAGCTACTTTCTCCGCCTCTTCTAAATTAGTATTGGGAAGAAGTACCGAAAACTCTTCGCCACCATAACGCGCCACCGTGTCGACCTCGCGAAGATTATCCGACAATCGATCTGCTAATTCGACCAATATCTTGTCCCCCTCGAGATGCCCATAGGTATCATTGAATTTTTTAAAATAGTCGACATCGATCATCATGAGAGAAAGAGCACGGTGAAACCGCTTGGTTCTTTTATATTCCATCTCAATCATTTTTTGAAAATGGCGACGATTGTAAACTTTGGTTAATTCATCGGTGAGAGAAAGCTCTTTCGTCTTGGCGTAAAGCCTGGCATTTTCCAGCGCCATCGCCACTTGAGAACCAATCGCCTGCAATAGTCGAATCTCTTGGTTCGAAAACGCATCAATCCCAGAACGGGAAAAATTCATCACCCCCAATAACAAATTTTTTGCCACCAGCGGGATCGAAAGAAAGGAGCCGTTCTCTGGCTTAGCTCCTTTGTAATGGAGATATTTTGGCTCAATCGAGGTGTTGGCAATGTAGACCAACCGCTTCGTCTTGGCGACCTTTCCGCAGACCCCTTCGTTAAGATCGAAGATTAATTCTCGAATCGAGTCTTCTTGTTTAAAACCAAGCGCACTCTTGACCTCTAACTGTTTAGATTCTTCGTTCATCAGCATGATCGCAAAATCTTCCATCGGAATATTCTTTAAGATTCCATCCCCTAATAAATTACACAGCTCTTCAGGATCAATACTCCCGGTGAGTCCCTGACTGATATTATAGAGGACGGAGAGTTCGTTGAGACTTTCTTCCAATTTACGATTAGTCGAAGCAATGATCTGAGCTTTCTCTTCTAAAACTTTTTTAAATTTTAATTCTTCTTGAGCAACGGTGAGCAGACGCTGAGTATCCAGCTTATTTCTTTCGAGATCATGGATCTTCCCCAACATCTCATTAAACTGTGTGGAGACCTGGCCAATTTCATCTTCAGATGAAACATCGGCTTGAGCTTTTAAATTTCCCGTTTCAGCTTGGTGAATCGCATCGATGAGACGGAGCAACGGGCGTTGCACCAGGAGGTTAGTAGAAATACTGATGACAAGAATAGAAAAACCAGCAATCAAGATCCCCAAAGTCAGCAAGATTTGGATCATGCTAAATTTGCTGATCAGAGAAATTTGGATCGCTCCAAAGACACCGACTAAAAGAAGAACCGTGAGGATGACCGTCACCCCGGTGATCAATCCGATCTTCAACCCCAAATTTTCACGGAGATTCTTTTGTATAATAAAGAATATCCTTCGCATTGGGCGGTATGATAAAAATTATGCTGCAACACGTCAATGGTGGAAAATAAAAAAGTGAAAATAATTAACCTCAAAACTACCCCATCGACCAACCTCGAAGCGACCCAATGTGGGCATGCCGGAGAGCCCCACGGGACTTTGATCTTAGCTGAGGAGCAATCCTCTGGCCGGGGAAGACTCGGAAGAGCTTGGGTTTCCCCGCCGGGTAAAGGGCTCTACTTCTCCATCTTGCTGCGCCCTAAAATCAAGGCGGAGAATTCTCCGATGATCACCCTAGCGGCTGGGTTGGGGGTATTGCAGGGATTAGAAAATTTACAGATTCCTAGCCTTCTCCTCAAATGGCCCAATGACATCCTGTTGAATCGCAAAAAACTGGGAGGAATTTTGACTGAAATGGTCGCCAAGTCCGACCAAGTCGACTTTATTGTACTTGGAATCGGCATCAATGTGACGACGACTCCGGAGGATTTTGGAAGAGAGCTTTCATCCTTAGCAACCTCACTGACTTTAGAAACTCACCAAGCTTGGGATCGCCAAGAAATATTGAACCAGATTCTCCCCACGATTTTAGCTGAAATCGATCTCCTCGTGAATAGTGGTCCCATGCAATTAGTGGAGAGGTGGAATCGTACATCGGGGATGTTAGGAAAAAAAATCCGATTTCATTTTTTGAATGAAAAGGAAGAAAAAGAGGGGAAGGTATTAGGTCTAGAAGGGGATGGAAAATTATCGGTGGAATTGATGAACGGGGAAATTGTAGGATTAATCGCAGAGGATGTCACATTATGCTCTTAGTCATCGATGTCGGAAACACAAATACCGTTATTGGAATTTACAAGAATTCAAAACAAACTCGCAACGGAAACCCGCCCCATCATTGGCGTCTCGAAACGAAAAAAGAGCGAACCGCCGATGAACTTGGAATCTTTTTTAAAGAACTCTTCCAATTTGCCAATATTCGTTTCGAAGAAGTCGATGGAATTATTATCTCCAGTGTTGTTCCGCAGCTTGATTTCAATCTTGAAAGAATGAGTGAACGCTACTTCAAACTCCGTCCTCTATTCGTCACTCCAAAACTGAAGATGCCGCTTAAAATCCGCACCGAAAACCCCGATGAAGTCGGAGCCGATCGAATCGTCAACGGGGTTGCTGGGATTATAAAATACGGTGCTCCGCTGATCATCGTTGATTTCGGTACTGCCACCACATTCGATTATATCGATAAATCCAAAAGCTACCGCGGAGGATGCATCGTCCCCGGTATCGCCATCTCCAATGAAGCGCTATTCGAACATGCCTCAAAACTTCCACGAGTCGAGATCAAACGACCCAAAAAAATTATTGGGAGAAATACCGTTGAAAGTATCCAAGCAGGTATTTTCTACGGCTACGTCGGCATGGTCGATGGGATTGTGCGCAATATGCAAAAAGAGGCGAAGGTAAAATGCCCGGTGGTAGCAACGGGAGGATTTATCGGACTGATTACTCAGGCGAGTACGACGATTACAAAGGCGGATCCATTTTTGACGCTGGATGGGCTGCGGGCGCTGCATGAATATAATCAAAAGAGACCACGGACCAGGGACAAGTGACCAGTGACCTAAATCTCTCTTTTTCAAGTCTCTGGTTACTTGTTCCTGGTCACTTGTCCAAGGCTCTCCCTCACCTTCGGGTGCACGATCTTTCCATTCTTCACATTAATCGCCGTTGATAAAATAGCATCGTCAGAAATATGAGATAACGATTTCGAGATTTGTTGCACATAAGGAAAAACTACTCTCGACAAAACCTGCGAAGCGGTGCGACCTACCAGCGCCGGCATATTTGGCACTGCATAATGAATGACTCCATGCTTTCGATAAACCGGGTGCGACAAACTAGTCGGCTTGGTCGTTTCGGAGGCTCCCCCCTGATCCACCGCGACATCCACCAAGACACTCCCCGCTTCCATCTTTTTGACCATCGATTCACGAATGACTTGAGGAGCCTTGGCGCCAGGGATGTAAACCGCCCCGATCACTAAATCGGCACGCCGCAAAGCGGTCTCCACTTCCGAAGGGATGGAGGCAGCAAGATTAATATGTTTATAAGAGGTCGCCCACTGGATTAAGTTTTGTGGAAAGAGATCAAAAACCGTCACCTTGGCTCCCAACCCCGCAGCAATTTCAGCAGCCGCCCTACCGACACTTCCTCCACCAACAATCACCACCGAAGCGGGATCGGAATAGGTGGTTGGAGAAAGCAACACCCCTTTTCCCCCTCGATCGGTCATCAAATAATTTGCCCCCACGGTCACACTTAATCTTCCGGCAATCTGACTCATCGGTTTTAATAGTGGAGTCGTTCCTTTTTCTTCTAAAGTTTCAAAGGCGAGCGCAAACACTCCACTGCGGACCAAGGCTTTTGTCAGCCGCGGATTGGCAGCGAGATGCAAATAACAAAACAAAGTTAAATTTTTGTGGAAATAACGATACTCGTTAGGAAGTGGCTCCTTAACTTTCACGACGAGCTCGGACTTCCGGTAAAGTGCCGCAAGTGTGGGAACCATCTGAGCCCCGACTTTGATATAAGAGGAGTCCGAAAACCCGCACCCTTTCCCTGCCTCACGTTGAATCAGGACTTCATTACCCCCCTGCACCAACTGCTCCACCTCGGCAGGAAGCAAGGATACACGCCCTTCCCCTTCTTTAATCTCTTTGGGTATTCCGATAATCATGCATCATCCTTAAAAATTTTGAATCATAGTCACCCTCTCTCATTGAGGGAGAGTGCCGGGGTGAGGGGTGACGCCGCGAAGTAAGTGGCTTCGAATCATTTATAATTCTCGGTGTCACCCCTCACCCGTCCCAACTTCGTTGAGACACCCTCTCCCTCACGGGGAGAGGGCAAACCATTATAATCCCTCTTGAAATATTCCGAAACTTTTTATTAAGGTAACCGATCAGTTAATAATTCAAGGGAGGCATTTATGAGCAAACCAGGTGAATTAAAAGATCCAAACTATAAACCGATTCTACCCGCACCAACCAATTGGAAGCTTTCTCATCTTCCTAATAGTTCGGCGATAAGCTCTCTTCCGGAGATTGCAGGAGTTCCCGAAAGACCGGTGGGAATTAAACCCAAACTCTCTGAATTCGAATTAGCAAAAAAACTCTTGGCTCAAATTGAACAGGCAGAAAAGTTAGATTGTCGGGGGGCGTTATGCACTATGTTCAAAAAAACGGATAAGGTTCGAAAGGAATTTATTAAAGGATTCATCAAATCCATTAGCAATCCAGAAAGACCGATTGGGCGACAAAATTTAAGATTAGGAACCTATTGCTCTAAACCTGAAAATCTCGTCTACGGTTTTAAAAAATTAGTTGAAGAGGGGGTTAACATCACCGTCAAGATAGGTGGAAAAACCCTTCACAAAATTTATTTCAATGATTTGCAAGGCCCAGGTACCGGAGAGGTATTTAAGGAACTAATTAACAAGCAATGCGGTATAGTCCACGGCTTAGAAGAATTTTATAAACCCTACACCACCAAATAAATTAATTAGAAGATGGACTCGAAAGTGGAGACTTCCCTTCACGTATCCACTTCGCTTCAAACCCATTCCCATCGACATCGACAAAGATTGGATTCGTAAATCCAAACGCTCGGATCCCGCCGATCTGAGTCGGATTGCTGGTGAGCGTATTTAAGAAATTTTCAGGGGTGATATTCACATTCGCCTCTTTGGTGACGTAAGGAAAAAGTGAACGAACTCCATTGCTCCCGCGCACTAGCACCACAATCCAAGTATCCTCCGTAAAATGAAAATCATGACTCATCGTTGCCTTGCGAACTCCACTAGCGACTGTTTGCTGGAGAGCCCCTTCTCCCGTTACCCCTTTGGCAAATTGAAAGAATGGGGAGATGAGGTATTTTTGATCTCGAACTACGAGCGTCCCATCCTGCTCGAAAACCGAGGAATGAAAATTTTTCGCCGAAAGATCTGTAACTCCGGACATGTCATCTTTGGCAGGCGTTGGAATGGTGTTCGCATAAATCTCGACTCGGTCCCAATCAAAGTATTCATTGCTCGTTACTTCAAGATCTAACGTCACATCGCCACTTCCTGAAATCGTATCTCCCACCGTGACCCCTTGGGTATTCGAGGCCGATCTCACACTCGCATTAATAAAAACACCGTTACTTACCACCACACGGTGAGCATTGACGTTGGTGGCAATCTCTTCAGGATTGATCGCAGAGAAGGCGCCACCTACTCCATCACGAGGATCCACGGAGGAAAGGATATAATTTCTGGGTGTGCCGATCGGTTCACGAACTTGCGTATGAGAATCGCTGGAGGAGGTCGCCGTCTTTAACACTCCCAGATTGAG
>JBGTGJ010000023.1:0-2367 GCA_041746775.1 bacterium | reverse complement strand
GATGCGTTTTTTCCGGTCCGCGATGGTATTGATAATGCGGCGAAGGTAGGAATAGCGGCGGTGATTCAGCCTGGCGGTTCTATGCGGGATGAGGAAGTGATTGCGGCGGCCAATGAGCATGGTATGGCGATGGTGTTTACGGGGATGCGGCATTTTAGGCATTAAGCTTTTCGCCAAAAACCACTTGAACTCACTCTCCCATTAGGTTTGATACTGCTCCTATGAAAGTCCTCGTTATCGGTTCTGGCGGTCGTGAGCACGCGATTGTCAAAGCACTTAAAAAATCTCCCAAAGTCTCGCAAATCCTCGCTGCCCCTGGAAATCCGGGGATCGCTCAAGAGGCACCATGTTTTCCAATAAAAGTTGAAGATATCTCAGCGCTTATCGCACTCGCTCAAAAAGAGCAGGTAGATCTTGCCATTGTTGGCCCTGAACTCCCCCTGACGTTTGGAATTGTCGATGAATTCCAAAAAGCTGGCCTCAAGATCTTTGGCCCCACGCAGCAGGCAGCACGCTTGGAAGCGAGCAAGGTCTTTACCAAAAATTTTCTCAAAAAATATAAGATTCCGACTGCAGCTTATGAAGTTTTTTCGGAGGCAGAATCGGCACACCAATTCCTCCGCGACCAGGCCAGTCGCAAGTGGGTACTCAAAGCAGATGGGCTCGCCGCGGGGAAAGGGGTGATTGTTCCAATTACTTCCGATGAAGCTCATCAAGGGGTTGATCGAATCCTGGTTCAGAAAGAATTTGGTCCACAGCAGTTAGTGATTGAAGAATTTCTAGATGGCGAAGAGCTCTCTTTCATGGTGATTTGTGATGGGATTGAAGGGCTTTCGTTAGCGACTTCTCAAGATCACAAGAGACTCTTCGACAACGATGAAGGGCCAAATACTGGCGGGATGGGGGCTTACTCTCCGGTTCCCTTGGTGACAGAGGAACTTTCCAAAGAGATCATGCGCACAATCATCGCTCCGACACTTGCAGGGATGCGTGAGGAAGGTTCTCCCTTTACCGGAATTCTTTACGCAGGTTTGATGATCTGCAAAGGGAAGCCATTGGTTTTAGAATACAACGTCCGATTTGGTGATCCCGAGGCTCAGGTGATTCTGCCTCGTCTTGAAAGTGATTGGATCGACCTGTTCGAGGCCGCATTGTCCAAACGTCTTTCTTCTGCGACTCCACGCTGGAAGAATCAAAGTGTCATTGTGGTGGTGTTGGCTGCTGAGGGATATCCTGCAAATCCGAAAAAAGGGGATGTTATCACAGGGCTTGATGAGGCAGAACAGACGGCGTTGGTCTATCATGCGGGAACTTCCATGCAGGCAGGAAATTTTGTAACCGCAGGAGGAAGAGTTTTAGGTGTGACAGCGTTAGGGGATACACTCTTACAAGCGCGTGAAGTTTGTTATCAGGCCGTGAATAAAATTAAATTTTCTGGCATGCAATTTCGTCAAGATATTGGAAAGAAAGGAATGAAATAATATGACTACTAAAAATTTCCTAGTTGCTATTCTAATGGGAAGTGACAGCGACCTCGAAACGATGCGGGCTTGTCAGGAAGTGCTCAACGATTTTGGGGTTTCAAATGACATGAAAATTCTTTCGGCACATCGAACTCCCGATCCACTTGCCGAATATCTTTTCAATGCGGAACAAAATGGGACTCAGATCTTCGTCGCTGCGGCAGGGATGGCGGCACATCTTGCGGGTGCAGTCGCTGCTCGAACGACGAAGCCGGTGATCGGAGTTCCGCTCGATGCCTCTTCGCTGGGTGGTTTAGACGCGTTGCTTTCTACAGTTCAAATGCCAGGCGGAGTTCCTGTCGCCACGGTGGCGATTGGAAAAGCCGGTGCGAAAAATGCGGGATTCCTGGCGGTGCAGATTTTGGCTCTGAAGGATGCTAATCTTGCCGCTAAAATAAAAGAGTATCGAGAGAAAACCGCAAAGACTTTATTGGCAAAGAATGACAAATTATGAAGGAGGTTGATTTAGATCAAGCGGTTGAAGTTCTCAAAAACGGAGAGCTTCTCATCTATCCAACTGAAACCGTTTATGGCTTAGGGGCGGATATCTCTCAAGAAGCCGCTATTCAAAAAATATTTCATTTAAAAGGAAGAGCCAAAGATCAACCAATTTCCATTTTGATCTCTTCGTTGGAAGAGTTAAATCGTTTAGTCACTGAAGTCAGCTCCACCACAAATAAATTAATAAAAAAGTTCTGGCCTGGGCCCCTCACTTTGGTATTGCCAGCTTCCTCGCAGATCTCCACTTTGCTTCACGGAGGGAGTGGCTGGATTGGGATACGGATGAGCTCTCATCCATTGGCGCAAAAATTGGTGAAACAGTTAGGAGGTCCGATCACAACGA
>JBGTGJ010000022.1:0-3151 GCA_041746775.1 bacterium | reverse complement strand
AGTAAAAGTTGGAAAAATCAATTTTCCCAAACTGCATCTTATCGAACCAGAAATAAAATTAAAAGTAGTTCAACAAAATCAAAAAGAGGGAAAAACGGAATTTATCATCCCTCAATTTCGTATCTCGGCCAATCTTGCGAAAAATAAAAAATCAACCCATGGGCTTTTACAAGGGGATCTCAAGTTGTATTCGTTTAGCAATACGCAACGCCCGTTAAGTTTACTCATCAACAAAATAGAAAAAACACTTTCAATCAAAAATATTAATTTGCGGTTCGAAATGTTTAAATTGGTTTTTGATAAACTCGTTGAAGTTACCAATAACAAGGTCATCGGCACTGACATTGATGGTAGAATTTTTGGCCATTGGCAGCTGAATTATGAAACATTTAAGGGAAATGGAAAAATCATCATTTCAGGGGATGGAGAAGGAGATATTCATCTCATCGGTCCTGATGGAGATCGATTAACCACTAAAGATCCAAGAAACCCAAACCGAGATATTGAAACTCCACTTCTATTAAGATCAAAATGGCAGATCGAAAAAATGAAAGGGATCAATTTCAAAAAACAGATACTTGACGCCCCATTTACCTTTTATACCCAAGTCAATCCTGCAAGTGCAAAGGTGTTTGGCGTTCATCTGCCTGGACATAAATTTCATTACTACAAGATTCCACATGATCATATGCCATACACAGTTGCTGGATTTGAAAGAATGGCGACTGAATACTTAGCTCGTCGTGAAAGAGAAGCCAGAAAAAGAGGGGCAACTGAACCGCTCAAACGGACTGGAGGGATTGAACCATGACCCCTCCTAGTATTTCGCGTAAAACTCCAACGTTGCAACTTTACTGGCAAGGCAATTATTTCGAGCTCCCCAGTTTGTCTTATTCCCCGAACCATCTCAAAAAAGTTCGGCTTGTAAAACCAAGTGCACATCAACTCACCCTTTCTCAAATCGTTCCAGCTCAGTATTTTTTAATCCCCAGACTTCTGTTACAAACTCCCATAGTAACCACCGAGCAAATCAAATCCCCTTTAAACAATGATTTTGGTTGGCAAATGATTCAAAGTCTAGTGCTTAGCATCCAAGCTCTCGATCTTGATCTTAAAGGTTTGGCCATTCATGGTGGACTTAAAGGGTGTCGATTTTCTGAAGTAGTCGAAACTAAAAAGTTTCATAAAGCAAAGTGCGATTCTTATTTTGAAGCTAATACCAAAGCGAATGTACGCGTCGAGATTCGTCCTGTTGCGGGACAAATTATCAGCGAACTTCATCGGTTTTGGATACAATACAATAATTTTCCTGGAAAATTAGGGACCAAAGTGAACGGGTTTTATTTATCGGAACCTACCGTTAAAGATGCCAAAGGCCCCTTAGAGAATTCGAGGGCTAACTCACTCACCAATAATATCGATTTCAGAGAAACGCTGTATAAAGATTTACAGAAACCGATCGATCAATCACTACCTCACTCAAGGTCTTATGCTCAGATCATATTAAATCCGGTGGGTTGGGTTTTTGATAATTTACTCAACATAGATTTTAATTTAACCAGAAATATTCTTAGCGGCAATGGACTGATTTACTCACAAACCTATCAAGAGTTAGGGATTCCTGACTTCACCATCCCTCGTCGATTAGATCAGTTATTGAAACTCCTTTCACAGCGAATCAAGTGCTACACTCTGCGGGATGATTCGATTGTAAAACACCCCAATTTGCTAAAAGATTTCCCCCCTTTAGTCGACTGGTTCAGACCCGAAGGGATCAAGGCAGAGATCCTATTAAAGAAAGCCACCATTCCACTCGGCCCGATAGGTAAAATTGAAATCGCTGGAGAGGGGCTAAACCGCATCCGAATTAATGGAAACTTAAAAGAAACGGTGATTGAAATCGAGTTCGGCGGAATTCCTCAACTACAAATCCAACAAAATGATTTTAGGCTTTCTGCTACAGGATTAAAAACACAAAAAATTACATTTCATCTTCCTTCTCTTCAGCAGCTAGCCAATAGCTTAGGACTAGCTGACTTTAAAACGGTTAAAGAGAAAATCGCTGAATGTTTTGATCCTGAATACCAAACTAAACAGAATAAAAATTATCTCAAATTGATCGAGACAATATTCAAGAACGTTCAGATTTCAGAAATTCAAGCATCTGAACTTAAAATCGAGCACATTAAACGGGGTTTTCACGCTTTACTGACCCATGCTAAAATTCAGAGAATTAATCTTAATCACTTTAAAGAAATGAATATGACAGGGCTCAGTACGGCCAAAATGGAATTAGTCGACTCGAACACGCAAACAAGAATATCCCTCGATAAAAGTCGGCTAGATCAACTTAAAATAGAACGCGGCGAATTTGGGCCAAAACTTATTTTAGAAAAAATAAGTGGAGAGAATGTCGGGATACTATTTAAAGCGGCGAAGATCAAAGTCGAGCAAATCAACATTAAAAGTATCACGGCCGATTTAACCAAAAGAAATCATCTGCATTTTATTATCAAAGATGGTGTTAGCAGCGGAGAAATTCGTCACCACTATACCCAAGGGAAACTTGATTTCGGCACTTCAGGACATAGTAAAATCTCGCTATTAGAAGCCCATTTTGAAAAAAATAATCGATTAGGAGACCGATTCGATGCCAATTTAAATTTTTCAGGAAAAATTAATGACCTTTTCGTCTCCGATCTACAATTAGGAGACTTCAAAGTAGCAAACACATTTTTTAAACAAAGCCATATCAAACTTCATCTTCATTTCCCCCCCGAGGGAAACAACTCAAAACCGACAAGCGAATTTTCGTTAGCCCTCAATCTCGAAAATGCCGAGATAAAAAGTGGGCATTTCGGAATTGCCGAATTAGGAAATTCTCAATTCAAAAATACCCAAGTCGTATTTCAAAAAAATCTTAACGGTTTTACCGGGAGTATTTCGGGGTCACTCAATCTTCGGTTAGAAGAATTAAAACTCTCACCCACTCCTCTCTTACTTCGAGGATTTTCCGTTGAAGGAAAAATTAAAGATATTCGAATCCAAGGGGACGGTTCTTTAGAAATCGACCCTTCTAAAATTGCATTGAAAAAACTTTTTAATCCTAAAAATACAAATACGCTATCGATCAGTGCTGACTTTAATGATT
>JBGTGJ010000021.1:0-6285 GCA_041746775.1 bacterium | reverse complement strand
GATCGCCAAATTTTATGAGCACCGTTACGGCGTTCACCTTGATATCGATAAACAACTCTACCCCGTCATCGGAAGCAAAGAGGGGTTGGTGCTTTTGGCGATGTGTTTCTCCGATGGCAATAAACCGATCTATGTTCGCCGAGTCGACTATCCTGTTTATCGAAGTACCGCTCGCCTTGCTGGTTCGCCCGTCGTCGAGTTGGAGGGGGATTGGGAGGATCGATATGTCCCTCGATTTCCTAAGAATAGCACACAGAAAGGGGGGATTGTCTTTTTAAGCTCCCCCGGCAATCCTACGGCAGGTATTCTCTCGGCCGAGGAACTCAAAGAGTTTGTGGAAGAATGCCGACGAAGAAGCGTAGTGGTCGCTTTTGATGCTGCCTATTTAGAAATTGGCGGCAAAGAAAAAATACCTCATCCTCTTGGAATCTTTTCCGATCCCCAAGGGATCATTGAATTTCATTCTTTTTCTAAGACACTCCGTATCCCCTCTTGGAGGGCTGGTTTTGTCGCTGGCTCGCCCGACATCGTGAAGGCTTTGGCTAGGATGAAGTCTTTCGTCGATACAGGACTTCCTTTGCCGATTCAATGGGCATTGGCTCGTTGCCTTGAGAACACTCATGCGGACATTGAAGAGGGGCGTACTTTTTTTGCAAAACAACAAATGATCTTTCGAGAAAGTCTTGCGGGACTTCCTCTGGAAATTTTCCCTTCGGATGCTTCGTTGTTCTGTTGGATTAGAACTCCAGGGATTCGAGGGGCAGATCTGGCTACTGCGGCAATCGAGGAGGGACTTCTCTTGATGCCAGGTAACGTTTATGGTCCGGGAGGAGAATATTGTGTTCGGATGTCGGTCGCCTTGCCACCCGAACGAATTCCCGAAATGCGAAATAGGCTCGAAAAAGCCTTGAGGAGGTTTCCGTTATGACACTTAAAATTGAACATCGCGAGGTTCTTTCCACGGCCAATGTTCTCACTGGTCAATTTCAGAATCCGATTTCTCATCCCATCCTGCTCCATGACAACACCTTGCGTGAAGGAGAACAACCGCCGGGGGTGGTCTTCAAACCGGATGAAAAATTTCAAATCGCTGAGGCACTGAATGAATTCGGAATTCCCTGGATCAGTCTAGGATTCCCTGCTGTCTCCGAGGAGGAGCGATCCGCTGCCCTTCGTATCTCGAAAGCAGGTTTTAAGATGAAAAAAACTGCTTTAGCCCGCATGGTGGAATCCGATATCAAAGCGGTCATTGATTGTGGAGCCGATGTCGTTTCGTTGTTCTTTGGTGGTTCTGACACGCATTTTCGAAACAAATACCAATGCACTGAAGCAGAGGCGCTCAAAAAAATTGAAAATGGATTATCTTTGGCGGCTAAGCAAGGGGCACGGGCGTGGTTCACACTCGAAGATGGTTCTAGAACCCCCTTCCCTCGCCTGCTAAAAATTTTTCAAGTGGCATCGGATGCTGGCGCAGAATACGTGAAGTTGGCCGATACCGTCGGGGTATTAACTCCAACCAGCAGTTATAAAATTATCAGCGCTCTTAAAAGCGCTCTTTCCAAGCCGATTGGCGTTCATTTTCACAACGATCTCGGATTAGCCCTGGCAAATTCCTTGGCAGCTCTGGAGGCTGGAGCTGAACTAGTCGACTTGACGATCAATGGTGTCGGGGAACGTTCTGGAAATACCTGTCTCGAAGAAATGGCTGTTTTGTTAAAAGTCAAATTTGGCATCGACCTAGGATTTAATTTAGAAAAAATTTCCAAGCTTTCGGAACTGGTTCATCGCTTCTCGGGAACCGTGCCCAATCCTCACAAGCCGGTTACTGGAAAATGGGTTTTCACCCACGAAGCTGGCATTCACGTCGATGGGATCTTAGCTGACCCCGAAACTTATCAAGCGTATCCACCCAAAATGATTGGCCGCTATCATGAAATCATGTTTGGCAAACACTCAGGAACACAGAGCGTCAATTATCTTGCAGAACAAATGAAACTGTCCCTCTCCGAGGAGGCCAAAAAAGAGGTCCTTGGAAAAATCAAGAAGAGTGCAGAAAATAAACGAGATGTGATTGATGAAAACCAGGTGATGCAGTGGATGCAGGAAACAACAAGATAGGATGACCAAGCCTTTTACATACCCAGATCGGACAACGGGATCACAATACTTGTCTCCTCCACTGCTGGAAGTAACGGCGTAGCCAATTCCTTGTCTTCGGACACAATATAACGGTCGATAATATCATTGTCCAGAATTCCACTCGTGACCGCAAGATACCCTTGATCCCAAAGATTTTTCCCCATCGCCTCTTCTTGAACATTTGGCAAAGCATGAAAAACTTTGGTCGAAGTAACTCTTTTTAATTGGCTGACAATCTCGGCTACGGATAATTCTGGAGGATAAGAAATAAATAGATGAACATGGTTTGGGGCGATGTTACCGGATAAAATCCTTACATTCATATTGTGACACATCTCTTTGAGGATAGGTTTTATTTTTTCCCCTACCTCTCTTCGAATGAGTGATTTATGATCTTTGGAAAGCCAAATAAGATGGACTCGTAAATCAGAATGTGGACGCATGCGACGGTCCATTCCAGGAACAAAACTAACATTAATCACTTTGGATGAATCATATAACGCATCAATTCGATCTCCATATAACTCCCTAATCTTGGGACGTGTTCTTCTAGCTTTACCAGGCCCAACCGTCGTGTAAGCATCGGCATGAAATGGTTTATTAAAAATAGCAAATCGAACAATCTGTTCGACCCTCTCTAGTTGTGAGTTGACCTGTTTTAATTCGAGTCCGATTTTTCGGTAAAGAGTGGAATATAATTTTTCATCAATAAAATCGAGACGGGGATCGGGGGGATTGATCAGAGGAAGACTCTCGGGTCGAAGCACCACCATGGCACTAATAAAAGGCATTCGATCCCCAACCAAGATTGCCTGTTTAATAGATGGGAGCGCTTCGAGAAGATTTTCAATTCTTTCAGGATAAATATTGGAACCTTCGGCGGTATTGAAGATGTCTTTTTTTCTTCCTAAAATTTCTAAATAACCTTCCGAATCCAAGTGTCCCAAATCACCTGAATTATAAAATCCATCTTGAGTGAATGCCTCCAGCGTGGCGTTCTCGTCGTTGTAATATCCCTTCATCATGCCAGGAGAACGAATCAACAGTTCTCCATCTTCTTGGATATTGAGTTCTACATCGGGCAAGATCTTACCTGAAAATCCTGCACGCCATCCATTTCTTGGGGTCATGGAAACAAGAGACGCTTCACTGGAACCATACAGCTCTAAAATTTCAATCCCTTGTTCGTGAACCGTTTTAAAATAGCTAGGATCTCCTGCCCCACCTGCAGAAATCAGGTATTTTGCCGCTGAACCAAACAAATGACCATTTTCAGATAACTGCTTAGCACGCTGACTCTGCATGAAAAATGATCGCAGAATGCGAGGAACCAAAGGAATAACTGTTGGATTGAGATCTCTTACCTCATCCAAAGGAGCGGAAGCATCAATGCGCGAAGGAACCAGCAGCTCAGCACCCACCGAAAGAGCGGTCGTTAACATGTTAAAACCAAAGGCGTGAGTAAGAGCCGCTACCATGAGAAACTTGGGTCTCTCACCAGCATCATGAATAATTTCGGCACCAACGTACTTTCCGTAACGACATGGGGAGATATGAGGTCGAAGCACCAACTTGGGCTGTCCCGTCGAACCAGAAGTGGGCTGAATCATGAAAATATCATCTGGAAGTACTTCCGCCGACAATTCATCTAAAATCTTTTGTGCCTCGAGTAACGAGACCTGAGGTAAGGCAGGTTTTTCTTCGGAAACATAGGTATCTTGTGAATCAATAAAATCATTGGAGCAAAACGGCTGTAAATCGCCCTCTTGAAGAGTCGGCATCCGATCAAGGGTAGTAAAAACCGCCTTTGCACCAGTTTGTGCGATCAGATTTTTAAGATAGTGAACAGAGAAAATAGGGGAAAGAGGAACAAAAACAACTCCCGAAATCGCGCACGCGAGTGAAAACAACACACCTGGAACGGTTTCTTCCCAATAACAAACAATTCGATCCCCCTTCTTAATACCTTGCGACTGAAAAAATTGGATGATCGTCGCAATTTTTTGAATCGAATCATCGTAAGTGTATTGATAGCCAAAAACATGGCTAATAAAACTTTGAGAAGAATTACTTTTTGCGGACCTGAGAAAAAACTCACCGATTGTGAGTCGTTCATCCCCTGGCATTACCCACCTCCACATTCTCCTGATTACCCAATTAGAATAATAACAACTTCCTCATCAAGCCGTCTACTAGCAAATGCGATGCCTAAAAAAAAACCCCATTCTGAATGTCAGAATGGGGTTTAAAATAAATCCGGCAGCGACCTACTCTCCCACCAAGTTGCCCTAGCAGTACCATCGGCGCGGAGCGGCTTAACTGCCGAGTTCGGAATGGGATCGGGTGGAACCCGCTCGCTATTGCCACCGGAAAGGCTTATCCGCCAAAAATTTTGGCAGATTTGATAATTGCATAGGATTGTTAATGTCTTTTACCTTTGATTCAAAGGCCCATATTTAAAAAAAATGGTCAAGCCGAACGACCGATTAGTACTGGTAAGCTAAACACATTGCTGCGCTTACACTTCCAGCCTATCAAACTCGTAGTCTACGAGTGGTCTTATTACCCCTTGCGGAGTTGGGAAAACTTATCTTGAGGTTGGTTTCACACTTATATGCTTTCAGCGTTTATCCAATCCGGACGTAGCTACCCGGCTTCTGCCACTGGCGTGACAGCCGGCACACTAGCGGTCCGTCCATCCCGGTCCTCTCGTACTAAGGACAGATCCTCTCAATTTTCCTCCGCCTACGGAAGATAGGGACCGAACTGTCTCACGACGTTCTGAACCCAGCTCGCGTACCGCTTTAATTGGCGAACAGCCAAACCCTTGGGACCTACTTCAGCCCCAGGATGCGATGAGCCGACATCGAGGTGCCAAACCTCCCCGTCGATGTGAACTCTTGGGGGAGATCAGCCTGTTATCCCCGGCGTACCTTTTGTCCGATGAGCGATGGCCCTTCCATACAGAACCACCGGATCACTAAAGCCTGCTTTCGCACCTGCTCGACTTGTTAGTCTCGCAGTCAAGCTCCCTTCTGCTTTTACACTCGACGGCTGGTTTCCAATCAGCCTGAGGGAACCTTTGCGCGCCTCCGTTACAATTTGGGAGGCGACCGCCCCAGTCAAACTACCCACCAGACAGTGTCCTCGTCCCCGATCAGGGGACTGAGTTAGAAATCCAAAACAATCAGGGTGGTATTTCAAGGTTGACTCCCCCTCCGCTAGCGCGAAGGGTTCAAAGTCTCCCACCTATCCTACACAGACTCTTTCGAATTCCACTGCCAAGTTGCAGTAAAGGTGCACAGGGTCTTTCCGTCTTTCCGCAGGTAGACGGCATCTGCGCCGCCAATACAATTTCACTGAGTCTCCGGTTGAGACAGTGTGGCCATCGTTACGCCATTCGTGCAGGTCGGAACTTACCCGACAAGGAATTTCGCTACCTTAGGACCGTTATAGTTACGGCCGCCGTTTACTGGGGCTTCAGTTCGGAGCTTCGCCTTGCGGCTAACCCCTCCCCTTAACCTTCCAGCACCGGGCAGGCGTCAGACCCTATACATCGTCTTGATAGACTTTGCAGAGTCCTGTGTTTTTGTTAAACAGTCGTGACCACCATTTCACTGCGACCTACTTCGGCTTACACCCGCGTGTGGTTTCACCTAGTGTAGGCACACCTTATCCCGAAGTTACGGTGTCAATTTGCAGAGTTCCTTAACCAGAGTTCTCTCAAGCGCCTTAGGATTCTCTCCTCGCCTATGTGTGTCCATTTGCGGTACGGTCGCCTCTAAAACTAGTCACGGGATTTTTCTTGGAAGCATGGGGTCAATCACTTTATGTCCCATAAAGGGACTCGTATTCACCTCTCAGATATACCCTAACGGATTTGCCTATCAGGGCATCCTACGGGCTTAAACCATCACATCCGATCGATGGCTGATCTACCCTTCTCCGTCGTCCCTTGACGTCAAACGCTTTAAAGGCGGTATGGGAATATTAACCCATTATCCATCGTCTACGCTCTTGAGCCTCGACTTAGGTACCGACTAACCCTGGGCGGATTAACCTTCCCCAGGAAACGGCGGCCGTAACTATAACGGTCCTAAGGTAGCGAAATTCCTTGTCGGGTAAGTCGCATTGCCCCTCAGCAGA
>JBGTGJ010000020.1:0-3645 GCA_041746775.1 bacterium | reverse complement strand
CCATTAATTCTTCATCATTCACTAGCCCAGGATATCCCATCAATTTTCCCCCGATACCCGCCCCATGGCTGATCTCGGCATACTCCACTCCAGCGTCGTAGAGGCGTTTAGCAATTTCGGCAACTTTTTCTGGGGAATATTGATGATTGATTAAGTAACTACCGTCACGGATTGTAACGTCGAGGATTTGAGGGATATTGGGCATTTTTAAAATTTTGTAGGGGGCCGCTTTTGTTTTTGGACTTTTCCAATGTCAATAACTTCATCCATTGGCTTTCTTCCTGCCGTCGCATTTTCTGAAGCCTTAACTAGCATCTCTTTCAATGACTTCTTTGCTTTTTCTCTAAAATCTTCTCCTGCTTCAAATGCGCTTTTTTGAGGCTGTTTAGCGACGTCGGCGAGCTGCTGTAATTTCTCCATTCGCATCTGATAGACCGCTGTTTCCATTTTGCGACGCGGAGAGGGGTAAGTATCGAGTAGATGTTTAAGGTTTAATAAATGATCACGAGTGATTTCAATAAATGTTTCTTTTCCAGCTGTAGTAAGATGAATAGGGAGAAACTCTGGCTCATTTAATCCTTCTCCCTTTTCTTTAATCTCTTTCAGTTCTTTTGCAAAAATTTCTTGAGGTGTTTTCTGCTGCCGAAACATTTGATCAAAAGTATTTTTTAAGAATTCTTTGGGAAGGCTACAGGAGGGGATGATGGAGTTTTCAAAAATTTTCCAGAGACGATCGATAGAATATTGCCCCATTCTCATTTTTAAAGGATCAAAGGGTTCTGAAACTGTCTTGGAATATCGAAAGCGCCCGAGCCAAAGCATTTTTTCATGGGGCACCCAATACCTCCCATCTTCGCCAAGGCAGTCTTGGAATGCGTCTTCCCACTGCTTTAGAGTGTATCTTTCAGTATCTACAAGGCCAGAATAATAAAGATAGGGAATATCCGTTTTGACATAGGTGATAAATTCAATACCATTCTTGAGCTCTTTTGGTACTTGGGACCAGATAAGCTCCATTGCACGAAGGTTGACATAGATAAGTGGTTCTAAGTCGTCTTCTAGTGACAAGATAAGTCTCCTGAAAGTTTGTCATCTTGAGAAATTTTAGCTGCAACTTCTCCAATATGACAGTATGAATTTCTTTCTATTATTTTCATGGATTAGCTCATTTTGATCAAGAATTAAAATATCTAGGATCTATTACTAAACCTTGTAACCCTTTTTTCCTCCCATTTCTCCATAATCATAGGACACAGCACTTCCTTCACCCCATGGAAGGGTTTCAGCATAGAGGACAGCAGATTGTACGGCATTTTTATCTAAAGCTGCACTTTTTTCCTGCTCCCATCTCTTATCATCTGCTTGTCTTTGGTAGGAAAAATATAATTCATCTCGTTCTTTTTCGGTTTTACTTCGGAAAATATCCGATTTCATTTGATTTGCCGATGATTCAATCTGAGCTCTTGCCGCTTCCTTGGCTGCATTAACTGTGGCCTTAGCATTAGTTTCTGCAACGTCTTTTTGAGCATTTGATGAAATTACGGAGGATGCCGTAATTGCAATAGCTGCAATGCCTGCTGCAACAGCTCCCCAAACGCCTATCATAAAAACCTCCTTCAGAATAAAAGTAAAAAATATCTAATTCTATAAGTCTTATCGTATAGTTTATCTTTTTAAGTTGCTTGCTGATAGATAATAAAAATACTTTTTTAATTTAAGAATAAAACAACTTTAGCCTAGTGCTTAGCCGAAAATCTAATGATAATACTGGTATATATTTATGAAAATAGGTTTTTTAACATCTATTCGAGAAGATCATGGTTTACAGGGAGAAAATTACCTTAAGCGTAATATGACCAACCTTGCTCCTATGTATTTAGCCAATTTTATTAATAAAAGGGGGATAGGGGTTGATATACAAATAAAAGACAATCTTGAAGATTTACTTTCTTTTAAGCCAGATATCTTAGGCATTTCTTCAGTCACGGAAAATATAGAATTTGCTAAGAAGTTAGCCGCTCAAGCAAAAGAGCTTTGGAATCCTATTACCCTTTTAGGAGGGGTCCACATTACTGCTCTACCAAAGACCCTTCCAAAGATTTTTGATATAGGTGTGTTGGGAGAAGGGGAGGAAACAATTTGTGATTTGCTAACTTCCATCCTGCGTCATGGGACTTTACCTTCTGATGATGAGTTGATTAAAATTCCTGGTCTGGTCTTTCATACTCAAAAAGGGGTCTATCAAAGCCCCAATCGAAAAGGAGTTCCTCTTTTAGATGAGATTCCTTTTCCTCAACGAGAGCAATTTATCAAAAAAATGGGTGCCGCTTACATTATGACATCACGAGGGTGCCCTTATACTTGTAATTTTTGTGTAATTCCCAATGTCTCGGAAGGATATCGCAAGCATAGTCCAAAATATGTCGTGGAAGAGATTAAATCGATTAAAGGTCACTTTCCAGAAATTAAAAGTATTCGAATTTTTGATGATCTTTACATAGTTGACCGCAGGAGAGTTGAAGAAATTGCTGATTTGGTATCTGCTGAGGGATTAAATCGGGAACTTTCTTTTGGCTGTTGGGGAAGGGCCAATCTGATTGATGAAAAAATGGTAAAGGTATTTCAAAAGATGAATATGCTCTTTGTCGCCTTCGGAGCAGAGTCAGGAAGTTCTCGAGTGCTTTCCCAAATCAAGCCGGGGGTAAGTATTGAGCAAAACCAGCGGGCTATCGATTTATTGCATGATAACGGTGTGAGGGTCTCTTGTTCGGTTATTATGGGACACCCCATAGAAACCGAAGATGATCTGTGGGCAACCTATGAATTTATTGAAAAAAATATAGATAAACTCTTTGAAGTTGAATTCAATGTTGCGACCCCATGGCCTGGGACCGAACTTTGGCAAATTGCTAAGAAGAGGGGAATTGTGAAGGATGAGATGGACTTTACCCCTTTGAAAGAATGCGCCTATTTTCCCAATTATTGCACTGACTTGTATCCTTATCTTAATGAACGAATATCTCCGGAAAGATTTGATGTCATTATGAGTGAGTTTAAAAAACTATTTTGGAAAACAATTCGGACAATGAAAGAATCAGGTGCTAGTAGAGAAACAAACCCTAAGAGTGAGATTGCGGAGTTATACTAGTTTTATTGTCTAACTTATGTAGCAACTTTCTAACCCTTTCATCCCGATAATTAAAAGAGTTATAATTTTTGAAAGGAGATTATTTTATGATTACACCACTTTCTGGGGGAAAACCAATAACTGGCGAGGATCTTTTAAATACAGTATTAGGGGGCAAAAAAAATCCTGAAAAAAAAGGTGAAGAAAATAAAGCCGGGAAAGAGTTTGTGGGTGGTCAGATAAAACAGTTGCAAGGGACAGCAAGTGATACGGTTAAGGAGCAGCAAGCTGCTACCAATAAAAGTATTGCACAAGCGCAAACCACTCCCAAGGATGCGGTTTCCCAAGTAAAAAATGAGCCTACTAAATCATCTTCTGCCAGTGCCACTGAAAAGGCAAACAAACAAGGTTTAGTGTAATTCTTTTTGGTTATCTTCTTTTTCTGAGAGGGGCAGGTACTATCCTGCCTCTTTCATTTCCAATCGGCTTTTTTATTTGCCCACAATCTTTCTCATTGC
>JBGTGJ010000019.1:0-12487 GCA_041746775.1 bacterium | reverse complement strand
CTTTTTTCCAAACTTTAAGCTTAAAAAGAAATTGGCAACAAAGATCAACTGAGCAAGTCCCAACGCCCATGCCGCACAGGAAATCAAGACATGGATATTTTGGATCGCCGCACCGCTTTCATAAAACGTTTGATCATAAATTCTTCGATTTAGCCCTGCGATCCCCTGAATGAGCATCGGGAAGAAAATGCAATTGATCGCAGCCAATGAAATCCAAAAATGCGCCTTCCCCCAAAAAGTGCTCATCTTCTTACCGGTCACCTTGGGGTACCAGTGATAAACTCCCGCAAAAAGCGCAAACAGAGTACCTGGGGCCACGACATAATGGAAATGTCCGATAACATAGTAGGTATCATGTAAATAAATATCCGAAGTGGTTAATCCGAGCGGTAGACCGGTCAACCCACCGATGGCAAACATCGGAAGAAACGCGAGCGCAAAGTGCATCGGCACCGTGTAACGAATCGATGCCCCCCACAATGTGAGGATCAGAACCGTAAGAATAATCACTGACGGAACCGAAATGATCATGGTGGTGATCTGGAAGAAATTACTCATCGTCACCCCCATCCCGGTCATGAACATATGATGCGCCCAAACAATGAACGACATAAATCCAAGAAAAAGCGTCGCATAGACAATCGTCTTGTAACCATAGAGCGGCTTACGAGTGTTGTTGACGATGATCTCAGTAACGATCCCAATGGCAGGGAGAATGAGCACATAAACTTCAGGATGCGCCAGAAACCAAAAGAGATGTTGCCAGAGCAGCGGATTTCCACCCCCTGCGATCTTGAGGACATTTCCACTCACCACCAACCCACTTGGCATAAAGAAACTTGTATCGGCCAAGCGATCCATTAATTGAAAAATTCCAGCTGCTTCTAGTGGAGGAAAGGCCAACAGCAATAAAAAGGAGGTGACGAACTGAGCCCAAACAAAGAACGGAAGTTTAAAGAAGGTAAGCCCCTTGGCCCTGAGCTGAACAATAGTCACAATAAAATTGATCGATCCCAAAAGAGATGAAGTGATCAATGCTACCATTCCAAACAACCACCAAGTCTGTCCGGTTGTTGCGGTGACGGATAGGGGGGTATAAGAGGTCCATCCCGAATTGGCCGCCCCACCAGGAACAAAGAAACTCGCGACCATAATCACACCGCCGACAAAATAAACCCAATAGCTAGCGGCGTTCATCCGGGGAAACGCCATATCCGGGGCCCCAATCTGAAGCGGCACAAGATAGTTTCCAAAACCACCGACTGCGAGAGGGACTACTCCGAGAAACACCATGATCGTCCCATGCATCGCCCCGAGCGAATTATAAAACTCAGGCAACATCACTCCCCCAGGCATCCCTTCACCTAACAGGTTTCCAATAAGCGGAAGCGGTTGTCCTGGAAAAGCCAATTGCCAGCGCATCAGCATCATGAGGCAAAATCCAAAAAAGAGGAAAAGTAGCGCCGTCACAGTATATTGAACACCGATGACTTTGTGATCGACAGAAAAAATATATTTTCGGATAAAACCCAACTCATGATCGTGTGAATTAGAATTTACGCCGTGGCTTAAAGAATGTTGAACTTGACGCATAACTATCCTTTCACTTTCTCAGTTGTGTTGGATTGGTTGGAAACTTTCGGTGCTGCTGGTGTCTTCGGTTTGAATTGCTTAGGCTGCTCTTGCCACCATTTTTCAAAATCTTCCGGCTTATCGACTAACAACATCCCCTTCATCAATCCATGCCCCACTCCGCACAATTGCGAACAAGCGATCTCAAAACTACCGGTCTGCGTCGCTTCAAACCAGATCGGGATCACCATTCCCGGCATGTTATCTTGTTTTACCCGCAAAACCGGAACACCGAAGCTATGGATGACATCTTTAGAGGAAAGGTGGGCAATGACCGGTTTATGGACAGGAAGATGAAACTGGTTGATGGCAACCACATCATCCCAGCTAGCAGAATCCGAGGCATCAATCCCGAGCGGATTGCTGTCACTCATGAGTTTGTTATCAATCCGACCAAATTTTTTGTCATCTCCGGGGTAATGAATATTCCAGACAAACTGCTGGGCGACGACTCGGACTACAAAAGAGTCTTGTTCGGCAGGAAAACCAATTTTGTATTTTGACCAAACCGGGAAAGAGAGCCCCACCAATAAAAACACCTCAAATAACACGACAAAAACTTCGATATATTTTGGAAACTTGCTGGTAGATGAAAGGTAACTTGCCTGGTGCCCGGGACGTTTTCGAAACCGAATGAGAGTATAAACAAAAAAGATTCCCCAACCAACAAACAAACAAATCATAAAAACATGCACGACATGGATTAACAGATCGACGCTCGCTCCATGTGTCGAAATATCTGGGGGAAGTCCATATCCGTAGTGAGGGCTTTCCATGAAAAAAACCTTCCTCTCTTTCAAATTTTAAAAAGAATTTTAATGAATTTATTTAGAATGAAATTTACTGGCCGGCTGGCTAGCATGCAGGTAAATACCCGTCAATGGGAACTTACGAACGAAAAGACCATTATTATCGCAAGGCAAAAGAGAAAGGACTCCCCTCTCGAGCCAGCTTTAAAATCGAAGAAATTTTACAAAAGTATCGCATTGTCCGAACCGGTGATTGGGTCATTGATTTAGGAGCGGCGCCAGGAGGATGGACGGTGATTCTTTCCAAAGCGGTGGGAGACAAGGGGAAAATTTTCGCGATCGATCTTGTCCCTCTCAATATTCCTCTCAAACCGAATATGAATTTTCTCCAGGCTGATATCTTAGGAGCGGAGACTGAAAGTTGGTTGGAAAAGAATTTAGGGAAACACCAGGTCCCCTGCATCTGCTCCGACATGTCCCCTAAATTGACCGGCATCCCCTTTAAGGATGCCTACGATTCTTATCTATTAGGAATGAAAGCACTGGAAGTCGCCAAAAAATGGTTAAGATCAGGAGGAAGCCTGGTGACCAAAATTTTCCCTGGAGAAGAATTTCACATTTTTCTTAAAACTCTTAAATCCCATTTCAAAAACGTCAAAGTGTTTGAACCGGAGTCTTCAAGGAAAACCTCGCGTGAGGTTTATGTGCTGGGGTTGGAATTTAGACGATCCTGAAAAACCCCTTGATTGTCATCTCCAGAACTTATTAGGAGAACCTCCGATTAAATCTTTATTTCATTTTTTTCATTAATTAAGGAGAAATCCCATGAAGTTATTTTCAAAACTTTCCAAGACTGGAATTATCACTCTTTCCTTAAGCGCCACTCTTATTTCTGCTTGCGGCGGTGGCGGTACACAAAACAACTTCGATCCTAACGTGAATGTCGGAGTCGGAACCGGTGACCCAACCGCCGACACCGTTAAAACTCTCGAATCGGTTGGAGAAGTGATTGGCCAAGCGTTCGGCTCTTTGGAAGGTTCTTCTGTAGACACCACGGTCAATTGTGACCCAAGTGGAACCGCAGCGGCCAATGGAGAGGTCAACAGCGATGATAACGGCGCTGATTTTGATCTCACCTTCGATTTTAATGACTGCGGTGGAGTTGATGGCGGGGTCAATGTCCAAGGGAATGCCTCCGGAGATGAATCAAGTTTCTCCTTCAACTACAGCATTGTTGGATTTGTAGGAGGAAATGGTTGCCAAGTCGAGTTCGACAATTTTAGCGTGCAACTAGCCTTCGACAATAGCAACCCTGAAGAAGCGGTCACCAGCATCAACGGAACTATTGCTGGAAATTGCGGTGAAGCCTCCGTCACTTGTAGTTTCGATAATATCACGGCCGATGATGCTGCCAATCTCGAATCAGCTTGTATCTGTTCTGGCACCGGCTGCTAATTGATTCTTAATTTTGAAGATAATCTAAACGAAACCCTCTATGGAAACATAGGGGGTTTTCTTTTTAATGAGAAGTTATCTTGGTTTTCCCAATCATCCCTGCTTTTTCAAGATAATCTCCAATAAGTTGTGCTGCTACCTGATGACCTAATGGTCCCCAATGATGATCGCAGGGGGTAGAAAAATAGGGAGGTTGGAGATTCTGCTGATTTTGAAAATCAATAAAACCTGGATATAAAGAGAAGTAAGATAATTGAAGCTTTTCTGCAATTTGTTGGAGACGATGATTAGGAGTGAGAATGTTTTGATCTCCTCCCAAAGATTGAATCACTTCAGGATCGATCTGCTGCGGATCGACTAAGTTAACGATGAGAAGTTGTGCATGATCCCGGTGAACCTCTTCGGCCAATCTTTTCATCGCCTCTTCGGTAAAAAACCAACCCTCCTCCCACTTTTCACTGGGATGTTGATCGTAGACTCGAGTCGCTAACCTCTCCCCCACCTGGTACTGTTTTTTTATTTTTTGTTCGCGACGAATTTCATTGATGTAGCGATAAACATAGAGATGTTTGTTCATCCAGAGGTGGAACTGGTTACTAGCTTGGTAAGGATTATAAGATTTTTGGTTTTGGTGTAGATCAGGATAAAACAACTCGATCTGACTATTTTCTTCTTTAAAATAGGGTCTTCTCCGGTAATGATCATCCTCTTGCCAATACCACCAACTGTTATCGGTGATGTCATTATAATTAAGAAATGCCAAAATCACTAAATCAGGAGAAAATTTTCGAACCAGATTTTTGTATAATAGCCACTCCTGGATCGTTCCAAAATTTCCAGCCGTTCCGAAATTAAGAAACTCGATCGGCTGTCCCTTAAAAATCTGATTTTCTAATAATGAAGGGAAGGTTTGATTATCTCCCACTCCGTACCCTTCGGTGAAGGAATCACCAAGAACGGCCACTCGAAATTTGGTTTTCTCTAGACTTCTATCTCTATCTCTCATCCCAAATTGATTGGAAGTATAAGTGACACGAAAGCAGCTTTTTTCGTGAGTCGCTTGGACGTTAGGATAGTGCCAGACTTCAACATCCGGCCGATCATAACGAATCCACTTTTCCGATTGATATTGATAAAACTTGGCAGGGGGAAGTTTGTTTTCAAACACTCGCAGTAAAACTTCGAGCCCTCCAACCGTAATCAATAAAATGAGAACGCATTGAAGAAATCCTCGAACGATTTTTCGAATCAAGCTCATAAAATAATTTTTAGATTAGAATAATGTGTAGATGAAAGGGGCGATCACCGACCCTTGCCCTAATACGAGGATCGCTCCCAAAAACACCATGATCAGGATGATCGGAACCAGCCAGAATTTCTTTCGAACTAACATAAATCCCCAAAGGTCTTTCAGAAGATCAAGCATTAGTATGGAACCTCCATATTCATGATTCTTTTCGGATCTCGAAAAACTCGATACTCCAACTCCGAATTATTTTTTAATTGAATCGGCCTCTTTCCGATTAATTTCAAAAACCAGGAGAGAGGGGTGAAGATGAAAAAAAACAAAAAACCTAAAATAATTCTCGTATTGATCCAACCGAGACAATGCCCCAACTTCATCCAAAACCAGTGAATGGGATAAAGGGAGATCGGAATGAATATAGCCAATAGGCAAAAACCTCCTAAAAGATAAAAAGGCCATCGAGGGAACTCATTCCCAAAGATCCAAGGAAATAAGATCCCAAACAAGAACGCAAACATCCCCCCCATGATAAATCCAAACTTTCTGAGTATTTTTTTATCGGTAACCATTTCCATATTTAATCCAATTCAAACTCTTTCATCCAAGAAGCGTCGTGAGGGATCGCCGGTTGATCCTTTTTACTTAGAAGGAAATTTTCCAAAACTAAATAATCCATCTCGGTTCGCATGAAGCAACGATACGCATCCTCAGGCGAACCGACAATCGGTTCTCCTCTCACATTAAATGAGGTGTTTACCAAAACACCACAATCGGTTCGCTTTTTAAAAGCCTGAAGCAGCTGATAAAATTTTGGGTTGGTTTCTGGATGAACGGTTTGAATGCGGGCGGAATAATCGACATGAGTGATTGCGGGAAGGGAAGATCTTTTGGTTTTCAATTTTTCGATACCGAATAATTTTTCTTCTTGAGAAGTTAATGTGATTTGTAACTCCTCTTTAATCGGCGCTACAAATAACATGTAAGGGCTTGGTTGCTGATGCTCAAAATATTTTTCTACCTCTTCAAAAAGCACCGCAGGAGCGAAAGGGCGAAATGATTCTCGAAACTTGATTTTCAAATTCATCACCGATTGCATTTTGGAATTTCGTGGATCCCCCAAGATCGATCGGGCTCCTAATGCACGTGGCCCAAATTCCATTCGGCCGCGAAACCATCCGACCACACTCCCCGCTTCCAAAATATCGGCGACCTGTTCGGTGAGTTCATCCTCGGATAAGGGGGTGTAAGAGGCTCCCATCTTTTCAAGAAAACTTTGAATCTCTTCCGAAGAAAATTCTGGCCCAAGATAAGAGCCTTGCATCGCATCCAAACCAGCCTGAGTTTGCCGAGGTTTTTTCAGATACTCATGCCAAACAGAAAGGGCTGCACCCAGCGCCCCACCTGCATCTCCGGCCGCCGGTTGAACGTAAATTTCTTTAAATGGCCCCTCACGAAGGAGCCTTCCATTCGCAACACAATTAAGTGCCACCCCTCCTGCCATGCAGAGCTGATCCAGACCCGTTTCTCGATGAATTGTTTTTGCTAATCGCAACACCACCTCTTCCGTCACCTCTTGAATCGATCGGGCGAGATCCATCTCTTTTTGTGTCACGGGAGATTCTGGTTTTCTCGCTTCCCCTCCAAACAATTGATGAAATTTACGACTCGTCATGGTGAGACCGGTGGCATAATTAAAATATTCCATGTTGAGTCGGAAGGTCCCATCCTCTTTTAAATCGAGGAGATGATCTAAAATCAACTTCACGTATTTTGGCTCACCGTAAGGGGCAAGCCCCATCAATTTATATTCTCCGGAATTGACCTTAAAGCCGGTGTAATAAGTAAATGCGGAATAGAGTAAGCCTAACGAGTGCGGAAAATCGATCTCCCAAAGCTGCGTCATTTCATTTCCATCTCCACGCCAAGCGGTGGTGGTGGCCCATTCCCCGACTCCGTCGAGACAAAGAATCGCTGCTTTAGAGTATGGACTGGGAAAAAATGCCGAAGCGGCGTGAGACTGATGATGTTCCGCAAAAAGTAATGGGGGGAGTTTGGAAATCTTCATATCCCCCAATAAGGCCAATTCTTTTTTTAAAACCGATTTGAGGAATAACTTTTCTTTCAACCAAACCGGCATTGCTTGGATGAAGGAGATAAATCCTTGAGGAGCATAACTGAGATAGGTTTCAAGCAGCCGTTCAAATTTGACGAGCGGTTTATCGTAAAAAACAATCTGGGTGAGATCTTCAAGTCGAATCCCCCCTGCTTTCAGACAATATTGAATCGCATGTTGTGGAAATCGGGCATCATGCTTCTTACGACTGAATCGTTCTTCTTGAGCGGCAGCTAAAATTTTTCCATCCACCAACAAAGCAGCGGCGCTGTCATGATAATAGGCCGAGATACCAAGGATGTTTTCCCTTTTCATACCTTTTACGTAACTGGTCAGCGTTTTCTGAAAGGAAATTAAGCTGTTTGAGCGCACCCTTAAAAAATAGCCCTTTCCTGTAGGGAAGCCTTGGACCGGAAGGAAAGGGCTATTTAAAAAATCGCGAGTTCTTAAGTTCCTTTCAGAAAACGCTGATCAGTTACCCTTTTACTTCATCACATTTTGCTGAGATGGTTGATCTTGAAAAACTTTTATTAACTGCTGTGCAACAAACTCATTCCCCTCTCGAGTCATATGACCCGAAAAAAATTTTTGATAACGAGAAGGGGATTTGCTTTTAACTTCTTGTAGAGGATTTTTTAAATCGACGATTTTGGTATTCGGATCTTGCAAACAAGTCAACACCCGATTCACTAAAGCATATTCTTCCGGCTTGGGAGATCGAGGGTATTGAGCAAGGATGATCAATTGATGAGTCGCCGATTTCTGAATCTCCATTTCTAAATTTCTAAGCAATCGACACGCGACCCACTCTTCATCCTGATGAGCCACTTGGCTACTCCATCGTCCTTCGTACCAATAGACAGGGGCTAGTTGATGCATCACAGAATGAATGAGGTAACTATATCCGAGAAGCTTTCGAATCCCGTGGATTTCCCCGATACTCTCCGGCGGATGCAAATGTTCCGTATGCAATAAAAGTTGGTCCCCCTGCTTTTCAAAATAAGGTTTGTTCGCCGAAGCACGTGCAGAGAGACCACAACGGCGAATATCATCGGGAACAAAACTAAAAACCAGTATCTCGGGGTGAAATTCCGTGATGAGTTGTTGCGCTCTTAAATATGATTGATCAATCCCATACCCAAAGACCCCTCCATTGAGCACCGGTCTTTTCAACAAGTTTTCTAATAAAGCCGGCCAGGTCTCATGATCGGAAACCTGATCTCCAAAGGTGTAAGAATCCCCAATGGCGAGAACACTATTATCAAAAATAAAAATTTGCGGATGGCCATTGGATCTAATCCCTTTGGCTCCAATCGCGACCTGAGTTCCCCAAAAGTTATGATCTCCCGAAAAACCAATTTTAGGAATCCAACCTAACTTCGGATCAAATTGAACCGGGTAAGAGGAGTGCAGCAGCGTTTTCTTCTCTTCGAGATAATTTTTAAGGGAATATTGCGACCGATAGATTCTTAAAAAACCTTCCGCGAGACCGAAGGCAAATAAAATACTAAAAAATGTAAGACAGAGATTCTGAAAAACTCGTTTCATGCTCTCTTCTAGCCGTTCATTCTCAATTTTTGAATAATTTTATTTATTTTTCTCCTCTTCGATATCCGCTTCAGTTTTTTCCTCATCCCGCGCTACGGACTCATTCTTTCTTCCGTTTTGGAAAAGGAACGGCATCTTTTCGAACATCTTACTCTTCACAATGTCGGATTGCTCCCCTTCTGAATGGATGCCGTCGATGATCAATTCAAAGATTCTTTTTTGACCCTCAATATTCTGGCGATGGATTTGATCGTAGGTCCCATGGACCAAATAAGTATCGTGCAGATTTTCGATCGTGAGATTTTTATCGGCTTTCATCTCAGCTGTGATATCTTTTTCTTTCAGGATATTAACATTTCCATCGGTGTCCTTGACCACCATCAAGCCTTTCATTTTCTTTAAAAAGCTCTGCGGATATTTGGCCACCAAGGAGTAATATCGAACGTCATATTTTTTTCGATCATTATCGATTCGATTGGCGCGGTCTTCTGCTTGGTATTGGGTGACGTAATCACGCGCCATATCGGAGAAAACTACTGCATCTGCGGCAGTCAAGGTAACCCCTACCGCCCCAGATTCGTAAGTGGATATCAAGACGCGGGTATTTGGATCATTTTGAAACATCAAGCGGCTATAATCTAATGGGTCAATCGGGCTCCCCTTTTCGTCCTCAATCAGCCTGCCATTATTATCGAGAGCAAATTCGTTTTCATTTTTCATTTTGAATGTTCGGACATTGCCGTTGGCATCTTTGAGCCAATCTTGTTTTTTGCCGTTTATCTCGGAGGTCCCTCCATAATAGGTCATTGCTCCATACTGTGCGTAACGTTGGGCATATTCAGCGACTTCTGCTCGATAGCGACAAAAGATTAAAATTTTCCCATTTCTTTTATTCACCTCTTTATCGACGATCTCGTCCATCTTTTTGTGTTTAGGAGATTCTTCCTTACTTACCCCTCCATATTTAGGATCATTCATGAGTTGTCTTAAGGACTCACGACGACTAAAAAAGTTTTTGGTTTGGGCAATGATTATCTGATCTTCGTATGTTAAAGGTTTCCCTTTTAACCGCTGTTGCCACTCCTCCCAATATAAGAAGATCTCTAAAACTGCTTCGGATTGAGCTTTGGTTAGTTCGTAAGCTCCTATTTCTTTTTCGGGATTGATATATTTCTTGTCTGGTAGACGATTTGTTTGTGATTCCAGGGGCTGAGTAGGGTCATACACTTTAAAGACATCTCGCTTTCGGAATCTTAACAAATATTGATCTACCATTAGGTGCAGGAGGCGAACTGATTCCGGATCATTTAGGTTAAACGCCTTTCCAAATGCCTGACCATTGCCATACTTATCTCCTTCGATAAATTCGATGATTGGCCGCGCGGTGCGGATACTTGAAAATGGGGTTGCAGAAACCAAAAACTTAAATCCACCTTTTAGTTTTCTTGCCCCTTCAGATTGCTGGCTATCGGTACTGGAAAGAAACTGAGCTTCGTCAAATATGAGCATTTGATCTTTTCCCGGCTGGTTCATGAGATCAAATCGACCTTCGGCCTTGGAGCGAAGATATTCTATGTTTGTCACACGCGTGCGATCAGTATGATCTCGAAAAGTCTCGGCCCTTTTAGAAGCATTCCCTAAGATGACCTTCATTGGTTCACCGGAGAAGAAACGACTATGCTGTTCTCCCCAGGTCGTCACCACCGCATTGGGAGCGATAATTAATCCTTTGCGCTTCATCAGAGCCAGAGTTGCTAGTACAACTAGGGTTTTCCCCAACCCCTGTTCATTGGCAAGGATGATAGCAGGAACTCGTCCAGTATTCTCCATCACCTTCATGATTTCATACACACAATATTTTTGGAAAAAAAAGAGCTGCTGATCAGGTCGAAGACCCGGAATAGAGAGTTTTTCAACTTCGCGGAATTTCTTTTCGATTTCTGTATAAATCTTTTTAAACAAGGGGGACGAGCAAGTTTTAATCTTTTCCTGCAAGGCGGCAAAACCTGCATCGACTCCATCGGCCATAAAACGTCGAATCAACTCACGTTCATAGGTTTTGATGAGATAAGAGAGACGGTGAGGATCGGCCGATAGGTTTTTTTCTAATCCTTGAATCTTTGAGAGAAGATCGGCGAGGATCTTTTCCGGATCTTCCTTTACCCCAGTCTGCTCGATCTGAAATGTCATTGCAGGACTTTTTATTTTCTTTCTACCATGGATCCCATAGATCACCAGCGTATTCGCCTCACCAATCTTAAGCCTCATCTTTCCGGAAAAGGATCCATCCGGTCTTACGGCAATCTTTTTAGTACCGTCTCCCAAAATTTGGACCGCTTCAAAATTCCCATTAATTTTTCCAGAGATTTCTACATAACTTTCTTGTGTAAAATTGGGATAATGAAGCTTAGTGAACTTTGCATCGACGATTCGGTAAGGGGCGTGGAGTTCCTCCGTTGCAATTCGATTGTTTTCTTTCATTCCCTTAAATGAACTTTTGGTAATTTCGCGGATGGCTTCTTCGGTAAGGCCTGGATGGGTCAGCAACAAATATCTGAAAAGAAGGATTGGGTCACCACCCAATTTGGTAACTTCGTCATGTAGATTGTATTTTTCGATCAAACCTTCGGCAAGAGTGTTATGGACCTCGATACCCAAGTCCCTCAGCAGAGAAGCAATGCCATCAATGTTTTGATCTTTTCCTTTCCTTCCTAGCAGGATTTCCCCGGAAAACTCTTTCTTAACACCTTTCTGATCCTCGAAGGTAAAGGGGTTTCTGATAAAATTCCTCACATGAATATTCTCAACTACATACCCTTTTGCCGGATCCTTGAGAAAATGTCCCTTCTCCTCATCAATTAAGCGCCGCATCAACTCGTTATCGGCATATTCCTCATCTGTTGGGTTGGGTAAACGATCAATCTCGCCTGAAACCTCGATCCCCAACTCTCTCAACAAGGAAACGATGTTTTCAATGAGCTTATCTTTACCCCTGTTGTTTAGCAGGGTTACTCCAACAAACCCTTTCATGATACCGGCCTGATTCTCGAAGGTATAAGGAGATGTGACAAAATTCGTCACATGAATATTATCAACCACATACCCTTTTGCCGGATCCTTAAGAAACTGATCTTTTCCCCCCTCGATCGCTGTTCTAATCAAATCATTGTTTTTATATTCCTCTGCAGTCGGGTTGGGTAAACGAGCAGCTTTTCGAACTTTTTTAACTTCACCTTTAACTTCAATCCCTAACTCCCTCAGTAGAGAGACAATACCATCGATTCTTTTCTTCCCCCGCTTTTCCAGCAGGATTACCCCGCTAAACCCTTTCATGACACCGGCTCGAACTTCAAAGGTAAAAGGAGATCTGATAAATTGGCCTGTGAGAATATTCTCGACAACGAACCCTTTTGCCGAATCCTTTAGAAACTGATCTTTTCCCCCCTCGATCGCTGTTCTAATCAACTCATCGTTTTTATATTCCTCATCCGTTGGGTGGGGTAGCCGATTAACTTCACCTTTAACTTCAATCCCTAACTCCCTCAGTAGAGAGACAATACCATCGATTCTTTTCTTCCCCCGCTTTTCCAGCAGGATTACCCCGCTAAACCCTTTCATGACACCGGCTCGATCTTCAAAGGTAAAAGGAGATCTGATAAATTGGCCTGTGAGAATATTCTCGACAACGAACCCTTTTGCCGGATCCTTAAGAAACTGATCTTTTCCCCCCTCGATCGCTGTTCT
>JBGTGJ010000018.1:0-9662 GCA_041746775.1 bacterium | reverse complement strand
ACCAACCGTCAGGTCATCCTTACCCGCTCTCGACTGATGATGGGGCATGTTCCTATTAACATTAGTATCAGAACCTCCCCTTCCCTAGAAACAGAGGTGCTCCAAGCCAGTGAAGACGCCTACCAGCTCGCACAACAAATTGAAGAAACCATCAGCGAGTACCAACCTGATTCAGAAATCAGCTGCCTGAATCAAAACGCCGGAATTCGAGGATGCCCTCTTTCCGCTCCGACCTGGGAGTTATTGAAACAATCATTGAAAATTAGCGAAAAAACAAACTTTGCCTTTGACATCCGCTTTAACTCCTTGACTCAAGATGGAGTTCGAGGCGCGATCCTATTTAATGAAACTTCTCGAGAAGCCTACTTACCCAATCGCAACACCCGTTTAGGAGTAGGAGCCATTGGGAAAGGGTTCATTGTCGATCAAATGATTGAGTTCCTTCAATCGAGAGGATTTAAAAACGTGTTGATCTCGGGTGGAGGGGATCTACGCGCTAATGGAGGTCCATGGGAAATTGCCATTCAAAAACCTGGAGGACTGCCTGGAGAGTTTGAACAAAAAAGAATCATCTCAAACTTGGCAATCGCCACCTCAGGAACTTATGAACAACCAGGGCATATTGTCGACCCACGATCGATGGACAAGGTGGCAAGAGATCAAAGCGTTTCAGTGGAGGCAGATAATTTAACGCTCGCCGATGCACTTGCTACGGCGTTTTTTGTGCTTGGTAAGGAGAAATACAAAACATATTTAAAAGATTTTCCAAATATAAAAGTTCATTGGGTGGAAGCGACTAAGCCGTAAAATAAACCGCCAGACGATAAGTGATAAAAGAAGCCCCATAAGCCAACGCGGTCATATATCCAAACATCACCATCGGCCATTTGAGACTATTTGTTTCCCGTCTTGCCACTGCGAGGGTTGAAAAGCATTGCATGGCAAAAACAAAATAGATCAGCAGGCTAAGACCGGTCGCTACTCCCCAGCGCTGTTGAATAATCTCACTTAACTTTAAGGTAGAATCACCATTTTGGTTTTCAACGGAATAAACTGTGGCCAAAGAGCTCACCATCACTTCGCGTGCCGCCATCGCCGTTAACAAACCAAAGCCGATACTCCAGTCAAATCCCAAAGGACGAATCGCCGGCTCAATGGCATGACCGATCCTTCCTGCAAAGCTATAGCGGATTGGGTTTTCTTGAGCGGTGATATTTTGAGGAGGTTTGGGATAAGAAGAAAAAAACCAGATCAACATCGCTACCACCATAATCGTCGTCCCTGCACGTCGGAGAAAAATCTTTCCTCTTTCAAGCATCCCAATCACAATACTTCTAAAGTTGGGCCATTTATAGGTCGGCATTTCTAACATAAAGTGAGAGACAGGACCTCGAAGCAACGTCTTTTTTAAAATCCATGCGACCAGAAGCGCGGAAACGACTCCCAATAAATACAACCCAAACATTACCACTCCTTGTAATCGAATCGGCCCCCAAATCACCTGATTAGGAACAAAAGCGGAGATCAATAAAGTATAGACTGGAAGTCGCGCCGAACAGGTCATGAGAGGAGCGATCAAAATCGTAATCAGACGATCACGCGGGCGATCAATCGTTCGTGTCGCCATGATGCCGGGAATCGCGCAAGCAAAAGAACTTAGTAGTGGAATAAAAGCCCTTCCATGCAGCCCTGCCCTCTTCATATGTTGGTCCATCAGAAAAGCAGCCCTTGCCATGTAGCCAGAATCTTCGAGCAGCAGGATGAAGAAAAATATCAAAAGGATTTGAGGCAAAAAAACTAAGACAGAACCAACCCCAGCAATGACACCATCAATGAGAAAGTTTTTAAAAACCCCCGAAGGGAGAATCGACTGTAAAAATTGTGTGATATAACCAATCCCTTGTTCAATCCAATCCATCGGATAACTGGCCCAATTAAAAACCGACTGAAAAACAAAAAACAAAACCGCCACCAGTAATAAAGTTCCCCACAAAGGGTGTAAGACGATCCGGTCGATTCGATCGGTCCATTGGAAAGGTTGTCCTTGATCCTTTCGCACCTTGTGTAAAATTCGATCGACTTCCTGTAATCGAAACCGAATCTGTTGTGGGGAATTTCCTGAAAAATCTTTTTCAGATAAAGATAATCGGTTGTCATGAAAAGTTTGATGTTTGGAAAAGTTATCTTCAATACTTTGAATTAATTCGTTCATCCCTTCTCTTTTGGAAGCAGAGACGGGAAAAACAAAAACATCCAACTCTTTGGCCAGCAGGGCTGAATCAATTTCCACCTTCCCCTTCCTCGCTAAATCGATCATGTTGATCGCAAGGACCATCGGGATTTTCAAACTCTTTAATTCTAAAATTAATCCCAAGCCACGTTCGAGATGTGTGGCATCCGCAACGACCAGCAAAAAGGACGGTTTGGAATCGCCGATGGATTCTCCCACCAATACATCATGAGTTACTTTCTGATCTTGAGTAGAGGGATTTAAAGAATAGACACCTGGGAGATCGAGCACCTTGTATTTAGAACCGTTGGGAGTCGCTAATATTCCCTCTTTTCGCTCGACGGTCACTCCTGGATAATTGGCTACTTTTTGACGGCTTCCGGTGAGGGCATTAAACAAAGTGGTCTTCCCACAATTGGGAGTTCCCACTAAAGCGATATAAGCATCATGAATAGCATCATTCGAACCATTCACAAAATTTAAACCTTTTTCACCACAACATGTTTAGCATCCTGCCGACTTAACCCCAAAAGTCCTCCTCGTACCCGAATCGCAAACGGATCTTTGGTAAACGGAGCTTCGTGAATCACCTCAACATGCACTTCTTCCATCAACCCCATTTCTAAAAATTTCTTCACCACCGCATCAGGCCCCTCTAACTTAGAAACCTTAGCCTTCTGACCCTTCTTCATTTGGTGCAATCTTTCTGGAAATGAATTCATAATTTTCTCCATCGACGCTTCACCCTTCACGCTTCACGTCTTTTATTCCTTCTGACAACGACTACAACACCCATAAATCTCATGCCGATGGCTCACGATTTTAAAATTCTTTTTCTTGGCGATCTGATCTTGCAACTCTTCAATCCGATCATCTTCAAATTCGGCGATGCTTCCACATTTAATGCAAATCATATGATCGTGATGATCCCCTGCTTTTTCGAAAAGCGATTGCCCTTCCCCAAAATGCCGTTGATGGGCCAAACCACACTCTTTCAATAACATGAGTGTACGATAAACTGTGACGTATCCAATCGAAGGATCTAATTTTCTTACCTGGGAAAGAAGCTCTTCAATGCGGAGATGTTTGTTGGATCGGAAAAATTCTTCGGTAATGACCTTCCGTTGGCGGGTGTGTTTCAAACCGCGGGAAACTAAAAATTCATCAAGGATTTCTTGTGGTGTTTCTGGCATCGTATTTTTGAAAATAACTTTCAAAATTATTAAAGGAGAACCCGACAAAGGTCAATAGAAGTTTAAAAATCTCAAAAGTAATGGGTTGTAACTATTGAGTATTTTTGGCGCTTTTTTGCTGAGAAAGTAGAAATTCAGGATAAGGCTTAGAGGGATTTTTGTAGATCTCCGTCGCTTGCGGCAGATACTTTTCAAGCTCTTTGGCCCTTGCCCCGCTAGAGGGGTGAGAAGCAAAGATACTGGTGGCATCCCCTCGCCTCGTGGCAGCCCGCTTCCAAACCTCCACCGCACTGCGTGGGTCATATCCCGCCTTGGCCATGTAAAAGAGCCCTATTTTGTCCGCCTCGGATTCATTCTTCCGCGAATAACTAGGAGCATAGATTTGGTAACCAGTGGAAAAGAATTCTCCAAAGAGATTGCTTGCTTGCGCCGCTCCCCCCGCCGATATGGCACTCGCAACGGCAGCCCCGGCAATTCCCACTGTCATATTTTGAGTCAAACTTTCGGTCACATGCCTTGCAGTCGCATGGGCAATTTCGTGGGCGAGAACCGCTGCAATCTCATTGTCATTATTCTTTCGAACTAAACCTTTCTTTTCATCCCATAAACCTTCGTAAACCATGATCTTTCCGCCAGGAGCGCACCAAGCATTGACGATGGGAGCATCTGCTAAATGAACCTCATAGGGAAAATCGGGAACATGACTGACCCGAGTGATATTTTTAATGATCGCATTTAACCGATTTAAGGTTGCCTGATCTTCTTTTGCATCAACATCGACATTTTTCCCTTCAAAAGCATCTAATTGAGCCCCTAAAACCTGATTTCCAAGTTTCACATCGTCTTGTAATTTAAACCAATTATAACTCGATTTTCCGGTGACATAATCTTTCGAGCATGCCAAAAATAGCGGGAGAGTTAAAACAAAGATCCCGAGTAAGTTTCTATTATTTTTCATAGATTCTCTCCTTTAAAGTGATCGGTTCATTAAAAATAGTTTTGACTTCAAGCCAAAACTCATTACTAATACTTAGGTCTGTATTTTTCAAATATTAATATGAAGAATATTCTTCTTATTGAATCGAACGGTATTCACGCAGAGCTGATCCAAAAATCTCTACTCAGCGGATTTGGAAAAATCCGCATCACCACGGTTACCTCCACCGAAAAAGCTTTAGATGCTCTCAACAACAGAAAATTCGATCTGATTTTAAGTGATTATTATCTCCCAGGATCAAAGGGGGATGGCCATATTAAAAAGCTAATCAAAAAAGCCCCCAATATCCCAATCGTGGTGATTACGGGTCAAGGAGATGAAAAAATTGCGGCGCGGACTATCAAGGCAGGAGTCGAAGATTATATTGTAAAAACAAGAGAAGCTCTCGAGATTTTACCTAACATCTTACAAAGGGTTTTAATTAAATTTCGTTCTCAGCAGGCTAGTAAAAAGAAAGAGATTAAAAAATTTCTTTCGGATCAGCGGAAACGGGTCAAAAAAATGCTCGGGCATGTCCATCAGATTGATCAGCGTGTCAGAAGATCAAAAAAATCGAAAATGAATAATAAAATCACCCTTCAGATCTCTTCTCTCAAAAGATTTATTCGAGACAGCCTATTAGGAATGAAGTGAAGCTTTGGCAGTCACTCGATTTCTCCCCTCGGACTTGGAGATATAAAGATACTCATCGGCAGCCTTAAGTAATTCTTGCGGAGTATTAAAGTTTCCATCTTTGAGACACGCCACTCCCAAACTGATTGTGACCGGAATTTTTTTCTCTTCAAAAATAAATTCTTGAATTTCAATCAATTTACGTAATCGATCCGCTAAGGTAATCCCCTCCTCTTCATTAGTATCTCGCATCAAGATCACAAATTCTTCCCCTCCGTATCTCGCAAAAAGGTCGGTAGCCCGTACCGTCTGCTTGGTGATCTCAGCAACCTTCTGCAAAATATAATCTCCAGCGGGATGACCGTAGCTGTCGTTGATTTTTTTAAAATGATCTAAATCGAAAATAATAAAGGATAAAGGGAGGTTTCTTCTCGCGGCATAGGAGAACTCATGCTCTAAACGATCGATTAAAAACCTCTTGGTATAAGCATTAGTCACCGGATCATAGAGTGCCATCTCATAAAATCTTTCATGACTATTTTTATCAATGAGATCAACGTAGGAAAACCGTAGTACCGTGACTGAGCTAATCTGAATCTTATCATTGGCACGCAAGATCTGCTTGCTGATTCTCGCCCCATTGATAAAAGTGCCATTGGTACTATTGAGATCTTCAATCGTCGCAATTTTGTCTTTGACCAGAATTTTGAAGTGTAATCGGCTAATTCCGTCATCTTCAACGACGACATTCGCATCTTTACTTCGACCTACGACATATTCGCCGTTAGTGAGGATGATCTGACGCCCCATGGCGGGGCCACCTAAGATATCAATGGCTGGTTCTTTCTCGGTTAGTACATCAAGCTTTTTAATTTCAGTAACGACGGTTTCGTCTTTAAAACCTTCCATTTTACTAGTCCTCGTGATTGCAGATTTAAAACCCCTGTATAAGATACTTAATTATAAGCTCGAAAGAAAATTAAGGTCAACGACCCGCTTTGGATTTTTTAAACCACTGTTTGAGCTTCGAAACCATTTGAGTCAATGGAGGGGTTGAATCCACCCTATTCGAAGAAGACGGTTTAGCTAACTCTATGGGACTCTTATCGGTTTCCTCAACAGCTAGTTCATGATGGACCGATCGAGTGATTTCGCTCAAGTCATCCATTTCAATCTCTTCAAAGATTGAACGAAAGTCTAACTCCTGAGGATCCACAATAAGAGTATCCTCAAAAGCTGCAAAATCGATATCGGAGTGATGGTTGGAGGAGGAGGTGAATTCTATTGCGGTCAATTCTTCATGGGCTGTTTTTTCTTGGCTGAGATCCTCCATTTTCTCCTCTTTTTCGAATAATCCCTGGAGAAATGATGAAATTTGGTCTGGCTTGAAAGTAGGATACTCGATGAGAAGAAACTTAGTGATATCCAATGCCATATCCGCCGCTGTTAAATAACGTTCGGAAGGATCACGCTTTAAAGCTTTAAAAACGATTTCATCTAATCGTGGGTTAAGGCCGGCGCGATAGGCACTCGGGGGATGAATCACCATTTTTCTCACAGCGTCAATCGTCTCGCTATTCGATTTCTTCTTAAACAGCCTTTTTCCAGTAAGCATTTCCCACAACACAATCCCTGCAGAAAAAATATCCGAACGATAATCAGTTGGAAGAGCCTCGGATTGTTCGGGAGACATGTAGGCAAATTTTCCTTTAAGAATCCCCCCTCCTCCTTCGATTTCTGATAACTTAAATGCAGCCTGAGCGATGCCAAAATCAACAATTTTGACATTGCCCGACTCGGTCACGATGATGTTTTGAGGACTGATATCTCGATGGACGATCTCCATCGATTTTCCTGACTCATCTTTCCTACGATGAATATAATCGAGCCCTTGGCAAATCTCTCCCACTACAAATGTTGCGGCGGGAATGGGGATCGGCTGTTTTAATTCAACCGCCTTTTTCACTAGCTGGCTGATGGTGTAGCCAGAGACATATTCCATGACGATAAAATAATCGTCGGCCACCTTACCAAGATCAAAGGTTTGAGCAATATTCCCATGATTCAGCCGCACCGCAATTTTCGCTTCATCGATCAGCATCTTGATGAAGTTGGGATTGGCGGCAATGTGAGGTAAGATTCTTTTGATGACGATAAATTTTTTCAACCCACTAAAATCATAGGTTAACCCCTTAAAAATCTCCGCCATCCCCCCCTGGGCGATCTTTTCGAGAATAAAGTAATGTCCAAACGGCCTTGGTTTCATATCTCTTTAGCTTTTTAATAATGGGGATGTCACTCACCATGAGAGGAGACGCATTGAGGAATATACCCCCCAATTTCCACCACCACTTTAATTAAAATTTACAAAATTTATTTCATCGAAAAAATTAATCTCTATGATTTCAACCATATTGGAAAAACAATCGAATTTTCAAAAACCCTGGCAATGATCTTGCTTATATTAAGCTCTGTTCAGCAAACCTTTCCAAATAGCCCACCTCACTATCCTACCAACTACCCGCAATTATTGGGATAGCAATTGCGGGTAGTTACCACTCCTCTTCAAAAAGAACCAAGTTCAGAATTTTTTCATAAATTCCCAAAATTACGTTGAACCCCCATGGTGGTTTGGGTAAGCAACTTTTTATATTTTAAGCCGATCTTTAAAATAGCTAACCCATTGAATTTAACGCGCTTTGTCATAAAATCATGGCACCACCGACCATTCAAAAAAAAATTGCGCCATCTCCCATTACCGGTTCGGTATGTGAAAATTGCCATGATGAAAAAAAACAAAAAGTCGAACCATCCGATAAAAATAATTTTCAAAATAAATCGATTGAATTTTTTCAATGCCCTTCAGAACCGTTCTGGCCCGCTTCACTAAAAACTTATCAAGAACATTTCAAAGATTCCCCTTCGTTGCGAAAAAACAACAAAATAGAAACGCTCATCCTATCGAAGAGCGGGGAATTTCCACTTGAACTTGATCATGCCTCCCTTGAATTTTATTTTGGGATACAGGCCCCACTTTCCATTCCAAAGGTTTCCCCACTACCTGTCTCGTTTCAGATTGCCAGTCTAACAAACTCCTGCATTGGAAATATCCTAGGCGATCCCGAAGCTCTTGATAAGTGTTCAGGAATCACTGCACTTCCTCTAGGAGATGATTTTGGCATTATGTTGCAAGATATTGAATTCTTCCAATTCAATGATTTGCACTTAGAATGGAAGAAAGCATCCCCTTCTATTCAAGTAAAAGGCTTGCGAATAGAAGATAGGAAGATTTTATTAACGGCAAAGGTTTCAGATCCATGGTGGAATGCCACTTCCTTATTAAAACAAATATTAAATCAAATTCCCATTTCGTCGAAATCTAACCCTTTCGACCCCACCCTACAAGATATCGACTTAACTCCACTGCTTCTAAAGAGTTTGCCTGTGGCTTACAATCCAGTTACTCGACATGGATTTAATTATTCGGAATATAAAAAAGTTCCTTGGGCTCAATTAAAAATGCTTCCGTATTTTTTGGAGATCGTACGAGAGAATCAACTCCCCCCTTTTCTCTCTCTACCAGAGATTTTCAAAAGTTTGGTGGAATGGAATCAACATGTTGATCGAAAACCATCTCCACCATCCGCTTTGAAAGACCTATTACTTCGCTCAATTGATCGCTTTATAATAAAAGCAGCGTTCAAACCTAACCGACTTATTCTGCCAAAGGTTTTTGCTGAATTCGATCATAACAAACAGCCACCCATTCAGGCTGAATTTAATTTTAAAAATCTAAAGAGTTATCATACAGAAATCAAAGCCCCTCTCGCCATCAAACAGCTTAGTCTGGCAAATCAATTAGATATCTCGGATTTTAAAGGACAGCTCTCAGCAAAGATTAACGAGCAACTCAACGTTGATATCAAGCTAACTCATTTAGATTTTAACCTGAATGCAATGGAATACCTACGCAAAGCCAATAAAGTAAAAGGAAGCTTGGCGATGATAGGGGGAAATATCCATAGCGAATCGGAAGTGTTGTTAGAACCCAGCCCTGCCATCTCAATCATCGGAAATCTTAGAGAGAGATTAGAAATTGAAACTCATTTCAAGCTGGAAAATCTGACTTTTCGTTTACCTCTATTGGGGGAAATTTCGATTTCAGGCATTCTCAAAGGAAAGGTGTTACTGGTCCCAAGTTCAGCGAAAGAACAGCTCCCCAATTCTCTGCATATTCCGACAGAATGGAGGATCAAACCCGATTCTCTCAAGATATCGATTAAAAATTTTGAGATTTCACGAAATCAGACCCGGTTATTTCAACATGGAAACCTTGAAATCACTTTTGACCAGTCATTAAAAGCATCTCTGAATATTACCGACGAGAAATCGAAAGGGAAATCGACCCATATTAAATTCGAAACCCCTTCGTTCATCAGCCAAGAGGGGATCATTCATTGGCAGCAATTAAAATTAGCCGACATAGAGGTCATCAGAAACCTCGGTTCAGGATTTCGAGAAATATGGAATCTTCATTTAGCCAAAGAACCAGCAGAAGATGCCACGACATGGAAACTCCATTTAAATGGAAAAGAACAAGATCCAACCCATAAGTTCAACCGAGGTTTAG
>JBGTGJ010000017.1:0-7771 GCA_041746775.1 bacterium | reverse complement strand
TTTTTTTTGGAAAAAGCACGAGCTGAAATTGGTTTTTTTGTCATCATGTCGAGAGGGCTCTTAACAAGGGGGCGTTTGGAAAGCAATGGTAATATACCGTATTGACAGGGTAATTTCAAATCTATATAAGGCAACCCCATGCAAAGTTTATCTCTCTCTTCCCCTGGTAAAATCAATTTAAGATTAGAGGTATTAGGCAAACGTTCCGATGGTTATCATGAGCTGCGCAGTGTGATGGAACGTATCGACCTAGCCGATGAAATCGACATTAGTATTGTCGAAAAAGGGTTACAAGTCACTTGTGATCATCCGGCGATTCCCAATGATGAATCGAATATCGCCTTTAAAGCCCTTAAAGAGATCCTCGCTTACTCTAGCCGAAATGTCGGGGTTGAAATTCATATAAAAAAGAAAATCCCGATTGCTGCCGGCATGGGAGGGGGTTCCAGCAATGCTGCGGCGGTGATTAAAGGGATCAACCATCTGCTAAAATTAAAACTCTCCAAAGAAAAGTTAATGAAGATTGGGCTCAAAGTAGGGGCGGATGTCCCCTTTTTCCTCTTTGAAGCCCCTGCGGTGGCTGAAGGGGTGGGTGATCAGCTCAAAAAAATCAAGGGGATGCCTAAGTTACTGTTTTTGATTGTTAATCCAAATATCCCAGTTCCGACGGCTTGGGTCTATAATAAATATGCCACGATGGAGGGACATAAAGGGAACGGAGGAGCAGTTGAGTTTCCACAGATATTTCGTACTAAAAAAGATGTCGCCAAAATCGTCTACAATGATCTTGAGAAGGTCACGGTAAAGGAATACCCTGTAGTTGCTGAGATTAAAGATGAAATGCTTAAGTTTGGTGCCCTCACCAGTCAGATGACCGGGAGTGGCCCAACGGTGTTTGGTATGTTTGCCGACAAGGTCAAACTGGCCAAGGCTTTTGAAAAAATGCAAAAGCGTTCCCAAGGGAACTGGCAAGTTTTTATGGCTGAAAATTTAGAAGCATCCTAAACGGCATCGAGTATCGGGTGTTTAGGGTCTACCAAATAGACTTCAACACTGACGATGAATTCACCCGTGGAGGCAACTATGGAGATCACTGAAGTTAGGGTATTTCCCGTCGAAGAAGAAAAACTCAAAGCTTACGCTACCATTACTTTTGATGATTGTTTTGTGGTTCGTGATTTGAAGGTGATTCATGGCAATAGCGGCTTATTTGTCGCGATGCCTTCAAAAAAACGTAAAGATGGGACCTTCAAAGATATTGCTCATCCATTAAATAATGACTTTAGGGCCAAGATTGAAAATGCGGTCTTAGATGCCTACGAAAAAGAAAAGGGCTCCGCTGCCCCTCGAGGACCTGCCCCAACGACTTCTTCCCAGCCGATTGAATCGAAAACACCGGATCAAATCAAACCGGAAGATTATGCGGCGTCGGATGATTGATGGTGTTCCGGATCGCTTGAGAATCGTTGACAATCATTCGGTGAAAAGTATATCCCGAGCCCCCTTTAGTAATCGAACATCGAATTTCGAATATCGGACATCGTTTAAGAAAACGATGTCCGATATTCTATGTTCGATGTTCGAATTTGGGGCGTAGACAAGTGGTAAGTCACCGGATTTTGATTCCGGCATTCGAAGGTTCGAATCCTTCCGCCCCAGCAAAAAATTTTGCGTCAGCGAATTTTCCCGATACACGATATTACGATACGCGGTAGTTAATTTTATAGAGATCCGCATCCCTGCAGACACAAGATTTCGTGTATCGAGTTATCGTGTATCGTGTATCGGAAATTTATCTTTAAGGATTTCTAGTGAAATCGATCGACGAAATGAAAATTTTCTCCGGCAATGCGAATCGTCCCTTAGGGGAAGAGATCGCTGCTTCGCTCGGAACCTATTTAGGAAAAGCTCAAGTCAAACGTTTCTCCGATGCTGAAGTCTGGGTAGAGATCGATGAAAATGTGCGCGGCAATGATGTGTTTATTGTTCAGCCGACCTCAAGACCCGCCAATGAAAATTTGATGGAATTATTGATCATGATCGATGCCCTGAAGCGGGCCTCGGCCGAGCGAATCACGGCGGTCATCCCTTATTATGGATATGCCCGCCAAGATCGGAAGGTGCAGCCACGAACTCCCATCACTTCCAAGCTAGTGGCTGATCTGATTACCGCCGCCGGCGCTCATCGTGTCCTTTCCGTCGATTTACATGCTGGTCAGATTCAAGGATTTTTTAATATTCCAGTCGATCATCTCTACGCGACCCCGATTCTGCTCGACTATATTCGAAGCAATCTGCTCAACAATATTGTGATGGTCTCTCCCGACGCAGGGGGAACTGAGCGGGCAAGGGCGTATGCGCAGCGGCTGAATGCCTCTCTGGCGATGATTGATAAGCGTCGGACCAAGCCGAATGTCTCGGAAGTGATGAATGTCATTGGAGATGTTGAAGGAAAGACGGCGATTATTGTAGATGATATGGTCGATACGGCCGGAACGCTCACGCAAGCGGCTCAGGCACTCCACGATCATGGCGCTAGTAAAGTCTATGCCTGCGCCAGTCACGGGGTACTTTCTGGGAATGCCCTTGAAAGAATCCAGAAATCTGTTCTATCGACGCTGGTCGTCACCAACACAATCTTGCAACCTGAAGCGATCATGAACTGTGACAAGATCAAGGTGTTGTCGATGGCTCAGGTATTAGCCGAAGCGATTCGGCGTATTCATCAGGGAGATTCAGTTTCTTCGTTATTTGTTTAATGCCGTCATCCCAGCTAGAAGCATGCTGGGATGACATTTTGTAGAAGGAGTTATCTATGGACCGTATTACCGTGAATGCCCAACCCCGTGAACCTTTCAAAAAAGGAAGGGCAAGAAAAATCAGAAGCCGAGGGGAAATCCCCGCCATTCTTTATGGACTTGGTCAAGAAGGGGTGCCCCTCACGATTAATGCCAAAGAGTTTAATGATGCTCTTGAAAAATCTTCAGGAGGTTTAAACGTTTTGGTCGATCTTCATTTGCAGGGACAAGATAAAGTTGCTGTCATGATCAAAGATTATCAGGCAGATGTGATTCGCCGCCATTTTTTACATGTCGATTTTCTCAAAATCGATCTTTCCAAAAAAATCACGGTCGAGGTTCCGATTACTCTCGTAGGAAAAGCCCCGGGCGTCAAAGAGGGGGGAATTCTCGAGCATATTACCCGTACCGTTCGAGTTGCTTGTTTGCCGATTGCTATTCCCAATCAAATTGAGGCCGATGTCTCCAGTCTCCAAATCGGAAATAATCTCCACATCTCCGATCTTAAACTTCCGGAAGGGGTGGAGGTCCTCGATAGCCCTGACAAAACGATTACCGCCGTGGTAGCGCCGATTGCGGAAGAAGAGGTTGCCCCTTCCACTGAAGTGGTTCAACCCGAAGTGCTTACCGAGAAAAAGCCTGCCGAAGAGGGGAAGGCAGACGAGAAAGAAAAAGAGAAGAAGTAACTTCTTTTTGGAATGCGTTAGTTTTCCCCTTTCCTTCCAGTTTCTTAAGAACTCGCGATCATTTGAATCGCCGCTTCCCTGGGGTGCAAGGTTCTCTATCAGAGAACGGCGATTTTTTAAGGTGCGCTCAAACAGCTTAAGAAACTTCCAGGAAAGGGGAAAACTAACGCATTACCTCTATATATGGTCAAACTGGTCGTCGGTTTGGGAAATCCTGGGAAGGAATACGAAAAGACCCGCCACAATATCGGTTTTATGGTGGTCGATCGGTTGGCGGAAAAGTTGGGGGTCTCTCTTTCCAAAAAGAAAATGCAGGGGTTGTGTGGAGAGTACTCCGCCGATGACGAAAAGGTTTATCTGTTAAAACCTCAGACGTTCATGAACTGCAGTGGTGATTCGGTTCAGCCTTTTAGTCATTTTCTGAAAATCTCCGGTGAAAATATGATCGTTATTCACGATGACCTCGATCTTCCATTAGGGCAGGTGAAGGCTCAGTGGAAGGCTGGTGCGGGAGGACAAAAGGGGGTAGCGTCGATCATTGAGCAGCTAGGGCATCAAGAGTTTTGTAGGCTTCGAATCGGTATTAATCGTCCGCCTCAAAAACATGAAGTGGTTGATTATGTGTTACGTCCTTTTTCAGCGCAAGATTCCAAAATCGTAAGCGAAGTGATCGATCGAAGCGTTGAAGCGGTTGAGCTTTTTATCAAAAAGGGGCTTGACCCGGTGATGCAGATGTTCAATAGGAAGGCCCCGTAATTTTAACCCCTTCTTGCTTCTCGCCGCGCAAGTGAGAGGCCAAACTCTTAAGACCATAAGGAGGCAATATGCGCGAATACGAATCGATATATATCTTAAAACCTGATCTCCCTTCGGACGTCCTTCAAACCATCCAAGATAAAATCACAGAGATCCTTAAAAAACAAAAAGGGCATGTTCTCCACATCACCGATTGGGGAAAAAGAAAGCTCGCTTACCGGATTGAAAAATTAACCCACGGTCATTACTTTTATTGCCTGTTTCTTGATGAAGGGACTTCGATCTCTGAGATCGAACGTATTTTACGTAACGATGACCGAGTGATTAAATTTCTCACCGTCAAATTAAAAGACAAAGTGAATGCTGAAGATCGATTGGCGAATCCGAGCACGCCACCGCTTCCTCCAGAAGAGCTGACCCATAGTGATGGGTATGATCGGTATGACCGAGGGCCTGGCCGTGGTCGATCGGGAGGGGATAACTTTCCTGGCCTCGAAGGGGATGACGGAATGGGACAGATGAATTCTTAATTTTCAGGAGTAAAAAATGATTCCAAAACCCAAACAAAGAAAAAAGTTTTTTAACCGCCGTAAATTTTGCCGATTTTGTGCCGATAAAGATTTTGCCCTCGATTATAAAAGTCCCAAGATGCTTGGATTGTTCATCACCGAACGAGGAAAGATTATCCCCCAGCGGATCACCGGCAATTGTGCCCTTCATCAGAGAGCCTTGACGACTGCCGTCAAGCGAGCACGTGCTTTGGCCTTGATTCCGTTTACTGAGACACATGCCTGAGGAAAATTCGAAATACGAAACCACCGCAGTGTATGGATTCCAACCCCTCAAGTAACTTAACCCCTGTAGAACTGCCTACTGCCAAAGTAGTTTTTCTGGTTTTCTTATCCTTACTATTGTTTTTTAGTGGGGTTTTTGTCTGGTTGACTCCGCTTCCACTGATCTATGGGTTGAGGCATTCCAAAAGACCCCATTCCTCTTCATCGCTACTATTGGCTTTCGCGTTACTCGTCGGCTTATATCTTGGCTTGTTTCCCTGGGTCATGGGGCGTGTCGGTTTAGAACGGGCATTGCAATATTTTTTCTGGCTACCGGGAGCTGGGTTTTTCCCCGAAGGGGAGGTCCTGAAGATGATGTCCTTTGGCCTCTCTTATTATCTCTTGTTCGTCGTGATGGCAGTTTTTTTGGTGCGGTATGAAAAGAAGGCCTATTCTTTTCCAAGAATGCTTTTGCAAATCGGGGGGATTTTGGGGTTTGGCCTATTCGTTTGGCTCCTTTTTTATACTCGAGGGAATTTCGCTCTCTTTTTTAAAGAGCTCGAGTCTTCCTTTTATCATCTCTTTCAACAGATGATTTCCACTAATGCGACGCAAGATCCGGCGATGCAAGAGCAGCTTGCTTTGCTTCAAGAACATCTCAAGACAGCGGTTTACTACTTTGTCCTATTGATGCCAGCAATGTTGATGAATATGTTTCTCTTTGTTCTTTGGCTTAATGTGCAAGTTGGGCGAAGGTTATTTGCGCGTAGCGGATTATTTGCCAATACCGGCGGGTTTTCTCAGTGGGAGCTGCCGTTTTTCTTTGTCTGGACGATCATTGGATGGGCTCTGTTGCTTTTGCTCGATATTTATTGGCTTAAGGTCGAGTTTCTCAAGATCATTGCCCTCAATTTCTTTTTAGTGTTTGCGTTACTCTACTTTTTCCAGGGATTGGCGATCACCTCTTTTTATATGCAAAAATGGATTTTTTCCCCCTTGATCCGGCTATCTTTCTATTTGGTTCTTTTAATCTTTTTTCAGCCTGTGAGCCTGTTACTCATGACCTTTGGGTTTTTTGACTCATGGTTTGACTTTAGAAAATTGACCCCGAAGCCGGCTGGATCCTAGACAAGATTTAAAAGATGTTGTAACTCCTTCGATTCATAAATTTGATTACAAATTTATTCACTCAGGACTGTCAATTATTAAAGTTAAAAGTGAGGTTTTTTATGGAAGTGATCCTTCGTGAAGATGTCTCCTCTTTAGGAAAAGCGGGAGAAGTGGTTAAAGTTCGTGATGGTTATGGTCGTAATTTCTTGTTGCCACAAAACAAGGCAATCGTGGCCGATTCATCCAATCTTAAAAGGCTTGAAGCTCAGAAAAAGATGATCGAAACGAGACGGGCTAAAAGTAAGGTGGAGGCAGAAAAGATCGCCGGCCGTCTTAATGGCATCGAAGTGACTATTGCCAGAAAAGTGGGGGCTCAAGACCGCTTGTTTGGAGCGGTGACCAAAGGGGATATCGTGCAGGCACTGCAAAAACAGGGGGTTCAAATCGACAAACATTTGATTGAATTAGAGTCGGCGATTAAGACCATTGGAGTTTTTGACCTTGCGGTGAGTGTCCATCCTGAAATCAAAGCGAATTTTAAGCTTTGGGTCGTTCGAGAAGAATAAATTTTCAATAACAAAGAAATAGCCTTATTTCGTTAGTAAATAATTCGTTTCAACCTTCATAACTCCCCCCAGCCCCCTCTTACCTTAAGAGGGGGGGATATTTTATGGCAGAGCGTCCGCAAAAACCAGAGGAGCTGTTGGATGTGCATCGCTTGCCTCCTCAAGCCTTGGATGCTGAAGCCTCTTTGCTGGGGGCTCTGCTGATTGATCCTGAGGCGATCCACAAGATCATCGATTTTCTTCAAGCCCAAGATTTCTACAAATCAGCCCATCAAAAAATCTACCGTGCCGCCATTCGTCTTTTTGACAAAGATGAACCGACCGATCTCGTCACTCTCTCCAATGAGCTGACCATTCAGGAAGAGCTCGAGAGTATCGGCGGAATTTCTTATCTCGGCCAGCTCGCTGCCTCCGTCGCTACTTCCGCTTCGGTTTTTTATTACGCCAAGATCATCCGTGAAAAATCAATGTTGCGCGGCCTAATCAATGTGGCGACCGAGATTGTCCATGAAAGTTATCGCGGTGGAGAAGAGATCAATAAGTTTATCGATACCGCGGAGCGGGCGATCTTTCAAATCAGTGAACGAAATATTCGACAATCGTTTTATCCGGTTCGCGAGATATTAAAAGATAGCTTTAAGGCGATCGAAAAACTCTACGAAAATAAAAATGCCGTTACCGGTGTCTCGACTGGCTTTCGTGAGCTCAATAAAATCACCGCAGGACTTCAACCTTCGGATCTCATTATCATCGCAGGCCGCCCTTCGATGGGAAAAACCGCTTTTGCTTTGAACTTGGCAACAAATGCTGCCTTTGAAACCAAAATGGCGACCGCGGTCTTCTCGCTCGAAATGTCTAAAGAGCAATTAGTGCAACGTATGCTTTGCTCGGAGGCGAAGGTCGATTCCTCCAAACTTCGTGCTGGATACCTAAAAGAATCGGATTGGCCCAAGTTGACGAAGGCGGCGAGTCGACTCACCGATGCTCCACTATTCATCGACGATACCCCGGCATTATCCGTTTTAGAAATGCGGGCAAAATCCCGAAGACTAAAAAAAGAACACGGCCTAGGATTGATTGTG
>JBGTGJ010000016.1:0-20403 GCA_041746775.1 bacterium | reverse complement strand
CCGATTGAAGGGGAAATTTTATCTCCCGGCGCGCTTGCCTTCCAAGGTGAAAATATTTTGCAAGTAGGAACCCCACAGGAGATCAAAATAAAATTTCCTGGCGCAACGGTTCAAGAATTTTCCAACCAAACGCTACTTCCCGGACTCGTCAATGCCCACACCGATCTTTCCATGACTTCTTTTCCAGATTATCCTCATAACCCTTTTGAATCTCCCGATGGACGTTTTTCTCTGATTCAGTGGTTGATTGAGGTTTCGAGGTTCAAATCCAAGTTGTCTCTTCCCGACCAGCAAACCGCGATCCGCAAAGGGCTCGAAATTGCCACTCAGCATGGAACGACGACCGTAGGGGATGTCTGTCGCTATCCCGTGGCGATTCCAATCTACGAAAAATCAGGTTTGCGAATTGTTTGTCTAGCGGAAATTGAGAATATTCAACGCCACCTTGCCCAAGATGAATTTGAACAGGCATTGGCATTGATCGATGAGATTCAGCATTCCTCCAATTCCAAAGTCACTTCGGGATTGGCCCCTTACTCTGCCTTCACTCTCTCCAAACCGATGTTGCGAATTGTGGCGAGTCATGCGCAGACGCAACAGATTCCGCTTCATCTACACGCGGCACTCAGTTTTAGTGAGATGGAGTTTTTCTATGACAGTCTTGGTGAAGTGAGCTCCTTGTTATTTTCGGAAGCAGGTTGGAAGGAAAAAATTCCTCCTCCGCATCGGATGACACCGATTCAATACTTGCATGAAATTGGGGTTCTCAAAGCTCACCCCTCACTGGTTGGCTGTATCCACCTCGGTCCGACGGACTCCGCATTGCTCCAGCAAGCTGGTTGTGTGAGAATTTTTGCCCCGCTTGCGTTTGAGTATTTGCAGGTTGGAGAGATCAACTGGGAGAAGATTTATCGGGAAAAGATTAAATGGGCACTAGGAACGATGGGGAAAGGGGCCGGAGGGAGTCTTAATCTTTGGGAGGAGATGCGGCAGGTACTCTATCGAATGGATGCGAAGTTACCTCGAACGGAAGTGGCGCAAGGTTTGCTCGAAGCAGCAACTCTCGGATCAGCGAAAAGTTTGGGATTGGAAACCAAGATTGGAAGTTTGGTAAAAAATAAAAAGGCCGATTTTATTTTGGTGGATACGCCACAAGGGGATGAATCTTTAGAGTCTGGATTGGTCGATCAGATGAAACCTCAAAGGTTGATTGCTTCCTTTGTGGGTGGGGAAAAGATAGTTTAAGGCTTCGCTATGACTTCAAAAGAAAAATTTAGTTTGTCTTTCACCTTCACTGTTCCCCCAGCCGCAGAGTAAGGCTTGATCTTATAATCAGTTTGCATAATTAAAAATTCCCCATTCCCCTTCACTTGATTTTCTAACATCGTGACTTTCGCTTGGATCGGAATATTCCGTGTGACTCCATGAAGCGTCAGGTCTCCTAAAATCTTCGCGTCGTATTCATTTTCCGCAATTTTGGTAGCCGAGATGCTGGTGCTTTTAAAATGAATTTCCGGATACTGCGAAGTTTCTAATACTTTTTCTCGCATCTCCTGTTCAATCTTCGGTTTATCTTTTGCATCTTTTTTTCCGGGGATGACTTCTAATTGATCCGCCTTGATATTCATTTCGAGTGAGCTGGTCTCTAAGTGAGTGGGATCAAACTGGAGAGTTCCAGAAAAATTTTGAATCGCAATCGTGTGCTTGTGACCAAAGGCGCCGAAGACCCCTCCAGAGCCGGTTTTGACTAAAAAGTGACTCTGATTAGGATCTAATTTGTATTGTTCCATATTTTCCGATTTCGTTGCTCCGATAGAATGATGGAGGGGAGATAGCCATAAAACTATGCTCACAAAACCGGCTGTTAACGTCAGAAATCGACTAAAATGATGTTGAAGTTTATTCATTAGATAAATTCTGAAAGAATTTCAGATTATTTTTCAATTAAGTCAAGGAGACAGAAGTTATTTTAAATTTTATTGCGAGGCTGTTGGGTTAGGGCTATGGTAGTCTGATAAAATTAAATTTTATTAACTATTATTTTATTTTGGAGGAAAAATGAAAAGAACCATTCTGGGGGCGTTTCTCCCCCTCCTGTTGTTTTCGGTAATTCATACAGCCCATGCTGCGGATACACCCAAACCTTCCACATCTGCTGCGGCACCTGCTATGACCGAATTTGATGTTAAAAAGGCGATCGCCTCGGGTGATCACGTCGGGCTAGCCAAATATTACAAAGAGCAGGCAGAGATTTACCGGCAAAAAGCAGCTTCTCACGAAAATATGCACAAGGATTACAAAACGAGCCATGTCCATTACAAGGGGATGGAAAACAACTTCGCCGCTCATTGTTCTATTTTGAAAGAAAACGCCTTAAAAACAGCCAAAAATTATGATGAATTGGCTGAGCAAGAAGAAAAATTAGCCGGCATGCCGGAAAAAAAATAGGTTTAGTTTCCTACTCAAGCCGCCATCAGCTGTCTGGTGGCGGTTTTTTTATGAGTCTTCCGATGATGAATTCTACAGCTCAAAAAATTCTTCGTTTCTGGTTTGGAGATGACCCCAACCATCCGTTAAAAAATTCTAGTCTATGGTGGAAGAAAGACCTTGGACTAGATGAAGAGATCCGTCAGAAATTTGAGTCTGATTTAAGGCGTGCTGCATCAGGAGAACTTGAAGATTGGAAAAAATCCCCTCAAGAATGTTTGGCCTACATTATTCTTCTCGACCAATTTTCGCGAAATATCTATCGCAATACCCCTCAATCATTTGCACAAGATAAGCTTGCCCTCACCGCTTCATTAGTAGGGCAAGAACAAGGGCTAGATCAGCAGCTGACTCCCGTTGAACGATGGTTTTTTTATATGCCGATGATGCATTCTGAAGATCGAGAGATTCAGAATGCTTCCTTAAAAAAATATCGTGAACTTGCCGATCATGCTGCTCCTGAACTCAAAAAAACGTTCGAAGGAGCTTATGATTTTGCGGCGAGGCATGCTGAGATTGTGGAACGGTTTGGGAGGTTTCCTCATCGGAATGTGATTTTGGGAAGAGATTCCTCTGCAGAAGAAAAAGAGTTTTTGAAGCAGCCGGGATCTTCGTTTTAATATTCCATATGCGACTGAGTTTTTGTTTCAGCTTGTTCAGAAAATACTGGTTCTAGAACAAATTCCACACAGATCGAATTGGCAATAAAACAATACTTATGCGCCTTTTCGTGGAGAAGTTTGATCTTTTCTTCCGTCGGAATATTTTCACCACTAAACTTCACATTGGGATGTAAGCAGATTTTCGAGATGGCGGTCATTCCGTCGGCATTTTTTCCCAAAGCTGCGGTGGGATGATCTTCATAGTGATCCACGGTCCATCTCGATTTGGCGGCAAGTGCTAGGAAGGTGAGCATGTGGCAATTGGAAGCCGCAGCGAGTAAAAGTTCTTCTGGGTTTGGGTATTGATCCTTTCCTAAATATTCTTTCGCAGACGAGGCTTGAATTGAAATGCCGCCATTAAAAGTGATTTTGTGGGTCCGGTCGAAGTGGTCGTAATTGAAATCTTCGCCGTTTCTTTTCCATTCTACCGCAACTTTGAATTCTGACATAAGTCCTCCCTTGATTTTGAATATTGTAAGTCTTTTGTTTTATTAGCTACAATATTTTTAGAGGAGGTTTTTATGGACCGTAATGAAGAAGAAATAGGGCAGGTCGATCACTTTTACAGTCATGCCAATATTGCTGGCATTTGGGTCAAGAACGGCAAACTCAAATTAGGAGACCGTCTTCATTTTAAAGGGCATACGACCGACTTTGAAGAGACGATCAGCTCAATGCAGGTGGAGCATACCGATGTTCGCGAAGTGGGGCGCAATGCCCATGTCGGGGTGCCGGTGCATGACAAGGTCAGAATCCACGACAAGGTTTTTATCATCCATCAATGAGACTCCACAACGGCTCCCAACCCTTGATGCCGTGGATCTGAAAGAGGGTGGAGTTTATCTTGCTGAACATCCCACTCTACGGCTTGGATATTTCCCCAAGGCTTTTCTTTTTTAATGGAAATCCCATCTTTCAAAGATTCGCTCATAAAGTCATTTTCTACAAAAATTGTTTTTGGTTCCCCCTGAAAATGAAGTCGCGGATTCTTGATGGCCGCTTCTAAACTTTCTCCAACTAAAAAATGGCGAGCGAGTACTTGCAATACCGAAGTGATAATTCTCGGTCCACCGGGAGATCCGATGGCTAAAATCACCCTGTCTTTTTTTGTCACCAGTGTGGGGGACATACTCGAAAGCGGTCGCTTTCCCGGCTCAATTTGATTCGCATCCCCCTGCACTAGCCCAAAGGCGTTGGGTCGGTTAGGGGTGGTGGTGAAATCATCCATTTCGTTATTCATCATGATTCCAGTTTTTCCGGCTGTTACACATGAACCAAAAGGGAGATTTAAAGTTAATGTCATGCTGACGGCATTCCCTTGAGAGTCGATGACCGAGAGATGTGTGGTATTTTTTGTCGTTGGAAAATCGGGATCCCCCATCTTGGAGCGTTCTTTAAAAATCTTTTCAAAAGTTTTGAGAAAATATTCCTCTACATTTTTAGAAAAATTTTCCGGTTCTTTCTTCTTCGATTTTTCCAAAAGTTTCATTCCATGCAGCACCAGTGTTCCTCCCGAAGTGGGAAGCGGCATCCCCCAAAGCTTTCCCCAAGAAAAATTGGCGTGAAGCGGTTTTCTTTCTTTGACCTGATATTGAGCCAAGTCTGATTCCTCGAAAATAGAACCCTTCATCGTAAGCCCACCGATGATTTTTTGGGCGACCTCTCCTTGGTAAAACTCCACCGCTCCTCGATCGCGAATCTTTTTTAAGGTCTCAGCTAGTTCGGACTGTAATAATTTTGTTGAGCGATTTGTTAGCAGTGGAGAGTAGATCCGAAAAGAATCGTAATCGCGAAATAGACATTCCTTCCGTTGCTGAACATTTTGCATCAGCTCTCCTGGATCCAAAAAACCGTGCTCTGCAAATTGGATCGCTTCTTGAAAGAGTGATCGCCATGGGAGATTTCCCCAGCGTTGATGAATCGATTCTAACCCAGCTAATTCTCCCGGTACGGCAATCGCTAGCGGACCTATCTGAGAGGCTTTTGGGTCGATTCCGGGTTGGAGATACATCTCTGCAGAAGCGCGGAACGGGGCCGTTTCGCGAAAATCGATCGCGTGGACTTTTTTGGTTTTGGCGTTCCACACCAACGCCATCCCTCCTCCTCCCAGGCCAGAGTTATAAGGTTCTACCACTGACAAAGTGAGGGCGACGGCAACCGCCGCATCGACGGCGTTTCCTCCTTCTTTTAAAACACGGGCTGCGGCTTGAGTGGCTAGAGGGTGTTGAGTTGCAACGGCACCTAAGGGTTGAGCTAAAGCGGAGTGACCAAAACAAAGAGTGAAAAGTAAGATTTTGAAAAAATATTTAAGCAACCTTTTCATAAAATTCACGATAATGCGACGTGTTAAGAGAAAGTAGAATTATCTTCTGAATCTCATTGGCAATAAAGAATAAATTCGGTAAATATTGTTAGATTTTTTTAAGGAAATTTTTATGGCTCCTCCGATTATTATAGGTTCGCCACCTCCACAAATTATAAATTTTTATGAATTTTGCGGGACAAGCTGCCCCCCTCCAGCTAATACTCCATCCAGTCGAGCACCTGATTGTTTTTGTAAACCGAACCCAGCTCTGAAGGTAGTGCCTCCTGCGAAAAATAATCGCTTCGCTTCCCCTTTAACTCGAGGAAAAGAGTATATTAGAAAGGCCGCAGAACTCGTTCAAAGTGGTCGAGCATTATGTGATAAGGTCGAGCTCTATTTATCGAATCCCCCTCCAACCATATGGTTTCCTTAAGCTTTTAAAACGCCTGTTTAATTCTGTTTTATTAATCCATCATTTCCGCATCAGTTTACTGAATTTGCTTCAATTTATTCTGCGTTTTTTTCCCCTTAAGTTGGATTTTTTAGCAACTTTCTCTCAACCTCCCCGATACTGTGTGGTGTCAAGAACATCGACACCTATATAAGGTTCAGAAACTAAAACAAAATTTTTTATTGATTCTGTATTCAATCATGGAGGTTTTTATTTATGGCACTTCCCCCAATTCGTTCCAAAGAACTTTGTTTGGCCCCTGAACAGATGGTTTGTAAAGAACCCGAGGCGTCGGAGCCTTCTACTACCGAAGTCATCGCTGCTAAAGCCAAAGCAGTTTTTACCGCAGTCAAAAATACCTCGTTTGTGCAGAATCACTATCGTTTTTTCAAAAATCCCAAAGCTTATTTGACTCGAGAAAATTTTATGGCTTCATGGGAGTCAACCGTAGAGATGGCCCCAAAAGCGGGAGCTGTAGCATTGGCGGTGGCATACCCTCCAGTGGGTGTGCCTGTTGCGGCAACCGTATTAGCAGCATGTTCGAATCATCCCCCGCTGAAAGAGTCTCCCCGCACTCGTCCCGCTACTGATCCCAGCAATGCCGATAATCCTCCTGTGGTTCGCGGTGGAGAGGATGGTACTGGTAATATTTCTACCATTTATGCCGACAGTTCTTGCGAAACACCACTTGATCTCGATCAATCGAGCAAAGATGAAAATAATCTTCTGATGAGCTGCGGCGATGATATTCTTTCTGGCAATACCGATGGAATTGGATTGATCGAAAAAATTAATGTTAAGACTGGAGAAGTTTCTTCGATCAAATTGCCTGGCGTTGTGGATGGAGATGAAAATAAACCTGTTTATCTTTCTGCAACGGTTGCTCCCAAAAATGGGATCATCCTGACTGGTTTTTCTCCTTCCGGTTCACCTGCTCAGTTTCTTGCTGATTCAACACGATTGGCTAATAGCGGTGTTTTTTTCCTGAATGAAGCTAACACGAATCCTCAAACAGTGACCTTTAAGCCTTTCCAGAGAACTGTTGGTGAAGAGAAACTATCGATAAGTCTCTCCAATCATCTGACCCTCAATACCATTCAACCTAATTCCCCGGTTTCGATGACGTGGTTAGGTGATACCGCTTTGGTATTAAATTCAAATAAAGCGACCCACCCCGATGAATCTAAGGAAGTTCTTAATGCTCCACTCAGCATTCATCCTTTACAAATCAATGAAAATGGAAATCTGACGGCGAGTGATCCTTATTTAGTGGATGGTGCTTACTATCCTACCGCAATTGCTGCGGTCGATGAGGAGCGGTTTGTTGTCGTTGCCCGTGGCGTTGATTACAATTTACGAGGTGAAGATATCCAAGCGGCAGCAGATGCTAAAGAGTCTGGAATCATTCCTCCTAATCCCAGTAAGCTACTCGTATACGACAAAAACTTTGCGCCCGGCTTTGATCCTGGTCCCGATTCTGCTGGCGCTGCTGAAATACCATTGGCGGATGCAGCGAATACTGAATTTGTCGCGAATAACGCACGACAAGTACCGGTGGTCCAAATCGATGGCGTTCCACATGCCATAGTCGGAAGCGCCGACACCACAGGTCGAGTGGCCATTGTCAATCTCGATCGAGACCCTTCCAAAGTTTTTGGCGAATCAAGAGTCGAGTTTCGACGGGCCTTTGATGACGGGAGTGACATTGCCAACATCGTGGTGAGTGAAGATCAAAAATATGCCTATGTGATTAGTTCCGACGGTGAAGTTGTCACAATGACCTTAGATCCGGCCAAGAATTTCCGAGTCACTGACAGTGCCAAGAAGCTCGTTGATTTAGTCCCTGATAGCGGCATTCTTCCCGCGGCACGAAGCGGAAATGTTATGGTAGTGGCAAGCCCTGGCACCTACAGTGCGGCAGGGATTGTGAAGCCAAGTAACTAATCGATTCTTAAAACCTAAAGACAAAACCCCATTTGGTAGGATTACTGAGTGGGGTTTTTTTTATTTATTTTGTTATGGTTTGGAGTTTTTCTTATTCGCAGGGACTTCATTGACTTGTGTGGGGATATTCAGTTGTTGGGTCGTTTCATCTAAAGCGAGGATATCGTAAGTCTCTTTTCGCTCAGCGCTATAAAAGCTGATCGAGCGAAAGGCGGAGAGATCGATGTTATTTGGGAAAAAGAGATCGACGGTCTCGGTATATCCCACGGTGATACCGATGGGATATTCAATCAATTCTTTCACTTTATCCGGAAGCCGGCTCCATACCGCCGGGTCTTTGATGCGAATGCTGTTGATCCCCTTCTGTGGTCGCCCGTAGGCATCGATGATCTCCCAGCGGTCTCTAAGCGGGTTTAATTTTAACAGTTCGATACCGTTATTGGTGACTCCTACTGTAATAATTTTATAGCCTGGGATGAGGTTATCTAGTTGCGGATTGTATTTGGCGTCGAGTGTGACCCCTTGTTTCCGTAATTCCACTCTTGCAGAGCCGCTACCCGGTTGCTGTTTGCTTTCGCGAAGGGAGACGCAGGCGGTGGATAGGGTGAAAAGGAATAAGGAAGCTAGTAGGAGATTTTTTTTCATAAATAGGTTCATTTTTCTATTTTGTCATCTTTGTCAATCGATTGGTTGTAGGGGCGATCCCCTCGTGGTCGCCCTCCCTGCATTTCTCATCTCCGTGCTGTGGGCAACCACATGGGGTTGCCTCTACGTGGAGGGGAAGATTTTATCCTCTAGTAGTTTATAAAGTGCCGGCAAGATCAATAGAGTCAACAAAGTCGAAGAAAACACCCCGCCAATCACCACCGTGGCGAGTGGTCTTTGAATCTCCGCCCCCATCCCTTGCGAGAGCATCATCGGTAAGAATCCGAAAATTTCAACAAGGGCAGTCATCAAGACCGGTCTTAATCGAACCATTGCCCCTTGGCGAATCCAGTCGACCCCCTTCCAGCCCTGTTTTCTCAGTTGGTTGTAAAAATTGGTGAGCACCACTCCATTGAGCACCGCGATGCCGGAAAGGGCGATGAATCCAATCCCTGCCGAGATACTAAAAGGGAGCCCCATGATCTTCATGTTGAGAACTCCCCCGACCCAGGCGAGCGGGACGCAGACAAAGATCAGTATCGTTTGCCAAACATTTCTAAAGGCGGCGTAGACCATCAAGAATACCAAAAGTAGGACAATCGGGGTCAGAAGTGATAATCGTTGCTTCGCCTTCATCAGATTTTTAAAGTTTCCGCCCCACTCTAAATAATATTGCGCAGGTAGTTTCAGCTCCTTCTGGATGATTTTTTCTCCCTCCTCCACCAGGCTTTCTGCATCCCTCCCTCGGCTGTTGATCAAGACTGCGATACGTCGCTTGGATTGCTCTCTTAAAATTGTGCCGTAGGTTTCTTCAAAGTGCAGATCCGCGAGTTCTCCCAGTGGGACAGTTTTGTTGGAAAAAACACCGACCGGAATTCCTTTTAGCGCCTCCAGGTTGGATCGCATCTTTTCTTCAAGCCGGATCACGATCGGAAAACTTCGGTATCCCTCATAGATTGCCCCGACCTGTTCTCCACCGATTGCGATGGCGATCGTTTCGAGAATTTCGTCTTTGGAGATCCCGAGTGATTGCAGCACCTCTTCTTTCGGTTCGATTCGAAGTAGCGGGGAGGTTCCACCGACATCCGCCTCCACGTCATCCGAGCCAGGGATTTTTTCGATCAACTCTACCGCCTCTTGGGACAGCTCTTTTAAAATTCCCATCTCTTCACCAAAAATTTTGAGTGAAATATCGGATCTTACCCCTTCGAGCAGTTCATTGAAGCGCATCTCAATCGGTTGGGTGACTAGAATCCGTTGACCGGGAACTTCACTTTCTAAACGTGCGGTCATCGCTTCAATTAATTCCGGCTTGGCTCGGAACGTTTCTCCTTTGCGCTGCTCCTTTTTGTTTTTTAACATGATGAAGGTGTCGATGAGATAGATCGGCATCGGATCGGTCGCCACATCGGCGGTCCCGATTTTTGAAAACACCTCTTTGACTTCCGGGAATTCCCGGATCACTTTTTCGGACACCTCTTGGAGTGCGATCGATTGGTCGATGCTGATTTCAGTCGGGCGGACAAACTGGATCAAGATCGATCCTTCATTGAGGCGTGGCAAAAATTCCCCCCCCATTTTTGAAAATAGAATGAGGCTGATCGCAATTGCCACGGCGCCAAATCCGAGTAAAACTTTCGAGTAGCGAAGGGCACCGTTGAGGGCAGGTTGGTAAATCTTTTTGAACCACCGCATGAGAAAAGGTTCGCGATCCGCCGCCTTTCCGCTCAACAGCAGACTCGCGAGGGCAGGGGCGGTGGTGAAGGAGAGGAGCAGGGCGGAAAAGAGGGCGATCATGAAAGTCCCTGCCATCGGGATGAACATCTTCCCTTCCACGCCGGTCAAGGCAAGGATCGGGATGAATACGACTAAGATGATCAATTCACCAAATCCGGCGGCGGTGCGAATCTCAATCGTTCCGTCGATCACCGCCTCTTTCACTTCGTCTCTGGATAAGGGGCGACCCCATTTTCGTTTCCGATCGTCGATCATTCGCACGCAGTTATCCATGACGATCACCACCCCATCGATGATGATTCCAAAATCGAGCGCGCCGAGGCTCATCAGGTTTCCTGAAATTCCCAGCGGGCGCATCAGCAGGAAGGTCATGAGAAGAGAAAACGGGATGGTGAGCGCGGTTATCATTGCGGCACGAAAATTTCCGATCAGTAAAAAAATGACTAGAATGACGAGGAGGGCCCCAAAGAGTAGATTATGTTCCACCGTAGAAAGGGTGGAGTTCACCAGGTCGGAACGATTGTAGAGAATTTTTAATTCAACCCCTGCCGGTAGCCCTTTTTGTATCTCGGCCAATTTTTCAGCGACTCGTTCAGAGACGGTTCGGCTATTTTCCCCGAGCAGCATCATCACGGTTCCCACCACCCCCTCTTTTCCATTGATGAGCGCCGCCCCCATCCTCAGATCTGGGCCAATCCCAACCTGCGCGATATCTCCGACCCGAACGGTGCGAAACGTCTCCAAGGTTCTGATCGGCACCTGTCGGATCTCTTCCACCGATTTGAGTCGCCCAATCCCTTGCACCACAAACTGTTCGCCGGTCTGCTGGACATAACCGCTCCCGACATTTCGATTGGTCATTTCGATCGCCTCAACGATGTCGTCGAAGTGGATCCCAAAATTAGCCATGGCGCTAGGGATCGGTTGAACGAGAAACTGTTTTTGATATCCTCCGATGGTGCCGACATCCGCTACCCCTGGCACAGTGAGTAGACGCGGTTTTACGAAATATTCTTGCAGAGAACGAATTTCCATCAACTGTGTGATTCTTTCACTACTCTCCGCCACCTCGGTCGCTTCGATTTCATAGTGGATGATTTCCCCCAGCCCACTCGTGACCGGTCCAAGCTTGGGTTTGATACTGGCAGGAAGATCTCCCATCACCTCTTGCAGCCGTTCGTTGACGAGTTGGCGGGCGCGGTAGATGTCGGTGCCATCCTCAAAAATCACTGTCACCTGGGAAAGATCAAAACGGGTGAGTGATCGGACCTGGGTGACCCCCGCGATCCCCCCCATCGCTGCTTCGATTCGGTAAGTGATGGTGCGCTCCACCTCTTCGGGGGCAAGCCCTTGCACCGGGGTGTTGATCTGCACCTGGATGTTGGTGATGTCGGGGACGGCGTCAATCGGGAGGTTTTGAAAACTCCAAACACCGGCAAGGATCACCAGCAGTGTGAACAGAAGAACCAGCCCTCGGTGGTAGACAGAAAATTGAATAATTTTGTTGATCATGTGTGTTCCTTTAGTGAACGTGCCCCGACTCTCCCTCTCCAAACGCCTCCAGATCTACCACACGGAGAAATCCAACCCCTTGATGAGCCACAGAATCCCCTCGTTGTAGTTCGTCACTGGTGACCATGATCTCTGGGCCGATTTTTTGTTGGATTTTTATTGGGATCAGCTTGAAAAAACCTGAACGCAACCGGTACACGCCAGTGTTCTCTTGAAAATAAACCAGGGCTTCGTCAGGGATTTTAAACGGGAGATTTCCAGTCAGAGGGATGGTTTGAATTCCTAGGACCTTGATCCCTTTTTCGGCAAGTTTGAATCCTTGTTCCGCCGATGCTTCTACAATCGCTTTGCCAGGTCCGACGCTCGAGCTGACCTGCTCAGATTCTGCTTCGTGATGGTCGTGATGGTGTTCCTCTTCTGTATGAGACGAGATTGGCAGAAGTAAAAAGAGTCCGATGAAAATAGTGAAGATTTGTTTCATAAATTTTCCTCCAACAGCCGTCCTTCCAAGGCATAAATTCTCCAGAGCGCCTCGATTCCCCTCAGTTCGGCTTGATGCAGCTCTTGCTGAAAATCGAATATCTGTCGGTGGGTCTCCAGCATCAAGGTGCTGGGGATGAGGCCACGCTCGAAGAGCGACTCGATCTCTTTGTGTTTTTTCTCCATCGCATGCTGGGCCCTGGCGGAGCGGAGCGCTTGAAGATTGAGGTTATACTCTGAAATCAATCTCTCTTTTTCCGCAGCCCCCTCTTTTTTAATGAGTTCAAGATTGAGACTCGCCAGCCTTTCCCCTTGCACCGCCTCTGCCTTCCCTCCCTTATTTCGCTGGTAAAAGGGGAGATCGGTGGCAAGCGCAATACCGACGGCGGCGTTAGTTCCAGTCAAGGGGGATTCTGTCTCGACGCTAGGTCCGATCTTTAACGTCGGCCAACCATCACTCCGTGCGACCCGCGAAGATGCTTGCGCGCTCTTTAATTCTGCCTCGGCGGTTTTGACGCGGGACCAGTTTTCCACGGAGTTTTTTTGTTCGATAGGAATGGTGGGCCATGGTTGAGGGGGGCGAGGCAACAGTTGAGTGGTGATCGGGATTTCAAAACCAACCCGTTTTTTCAAATCAGCTTTCATATGTATCTCTTCATTTTTCAACGCCGTTTTTTTGAGTCGGCTTTCATCTAGTGCGAGTTGAAAGACGACGAGCGAGGTTTCTTGCTCGGGGCTAAGCAAAGGGCGATTTTTAAAGAGCGATACGATGTGTTGGTAGGTCGAGTGGTTTTCATCCAAGGTCGTAAGCTCCGAACGGATTTGTCTCAGACGGTGCAGGGTGGTGACAGTCTGGATCGCCACTTCTTCTAGCGTCTCTTTCTTTTCGGCGACCGCCACTTCCTTTTCCCCCCGGGCCTTCTCGATCCTTCCTCCACGTTTTCCTCCAAGTTCCCAGGGATGGTATAGGTTCACTTCAGACAAGACATCATTTTCGTTTCCACCTGCTCCAAGCAGTATTCTCGCATCGATCTCTGGATTGGGGCGCTGGGCTGCTGTTTTCTCGGCGGCTGAATGCTTAAGGATCTCGATCTCCCCTCGTTGGTTCTCCGGCGCGTTGAGTAAGATGCATTGGAGGATATCTTTTGGCTTTTGAAATACGTCGCAAATCCTTTGCTCTTCGCTGTGGAGGGGAAGGGAGTAGAGAAGGGCAAATAAGAATATTTCCAGAGAAATCCATTTTTTCATGACGATACTTCCTGTGAATCGTTGACGTCAGCGGAATGAATGCGGGGATTTGGTCGCGTCGAATGCATTCGAAACCGGACCCCGAATGGTAGGGTTGATTTCAATCGACCTATTCCCCGAATTGATTATTTTAAAGAATGGCTGATTTGGGAGGATGGAAAATCGTTTTCGGAAGGATCAAGGAATGATCCAGTTCAAAGAAAACAAAAAAAGTTTGCGGAGAAAAATCGGGTAAAAGCATTTTAGAATTTTCAGCGGTTGGCCCAAGATGTCTTGAGGGGCAACAGTTGACGCAGCAGTGTTGGGTTGGAGATTCATTTTCGTCTGCACAGGAAGCTTCATGGAGGTCTACTAAGGACCCTAAAAAACCGAGGAAGATTAGGACAAAAACGATCCGTTTTATTTGTTGGAAGCGGATAGATCTCATAGGTGCTTAGTTGAGATGATACTTGGAATGAAAAAACATTGGCAATGATTATTTCTTCAACTCCGAAAACGGTTTGACTTGATCTACTAACAGACATGCGACGCGATGATTGGGTTTTATTTCATCCAATGGGGGGACTTTTTCCTTACAGATCTGTTGCGCATACGGGCAACGGGTGTGAAAGACGCAGCCGGAAGGTGGATTGATGGGGGAGGGGGGATCTCCACTTAAGATGATTTTTTCTCTTTTTAAATTGGGATCAGGAATCGGGACTGCGGAAAGTAGGGCGTGGGTGTAGGGATGACGTGCTTGGCTTAAGTCTTCGCTATCGATCTCCTCCATGATGCGGCCGAGATACATGACGATGATTTTTTGGCTGATGTGGCGGACGACTTTCAAGTCATGGGCGATGAAGAGATAGGTCAGCTTCATCTCGTTTTGCAGCTTTTCAAGCAGATTGATAATTTGTGCTTGGACGCTGACATCTAAGGCGCTGACTGGTTCATCTGCGATAATTAATTTGGGATAGAGCATCAGTGCGCGGGCGATACCGATTCTTTGTCTCTGTCCACCAGAAAATTGGTGGGGGTATTTGTGGAAGGCGGCGGGGGAGAGTCCCACTTTGTCAAGGATGCCAAATACTTGCTCACGATGTTTTTTTCCATTGGCGATTTTGTGAACTTGAAGAGGCTCGGTAAGAATTTGTCCCACCGTCATGCGGGGATTTAGCGAGGAGTAGGGGTCTTGAAAGATCATTTGAAAACCACGGCGTAACGGCCGCAATTTTCGCTCGCTAAGTGTGGTAATATCTTTCCCGTCAAAATTAATTTCTCCCGAAGTTGGATCGATCAGCCGCATGGCGATACGAGCTAGTGTCGTTTTTCCACAACCGGATTCTCCAACGAGCCCTACTGTCTTTCCTGATTCCACCGTAAGACTGACATCATTTAAAGCATGAACGTGTCCCACCGTGCGGCCGAAGAAGCCCCCTTTGATGGGGAATTTTTTGGTGATGTTTTTAGCTTGGAGTAACATTTTAATAATTGATGCACCTTACTTCTTGTCCCTCTCCCACATATTTTAACAGTGGAACTTTGCTATGGCACCCTTCCACCACTCGCGGACATCGGTCGGAAAAACGACACCCTTCGGGTAAATGCGAAAGGTCGGGGACAGTCCCTTTGATGCTGTAGAGTTCTTTTCCCTTTTCGTCAAACAGTGGAGGGATCGCTTGAAGGAGCCCGATGGTGTAAGGATGTTTAGGCATGTGAAATAATCTTCGCACCGGAGCCTCTTCCACCTTCATCCCTGCGTACATCACCATGACTCGGTCGCACACTTGAGCGACCACTCCGAGATCATGCGTAATCAATAAGACCGACATCTTCATCTCGACAATTAAATCTTGAATCAGTTCCAAAATTTGCGCCTGTATTGTGACGTCCAACGCGGTCGAAGGTTCATCGGCGATCAAGATATCCGGCTGACAAGAAAGGGCCATCGCGATCATCACCCGCTGGCGCATTCCGCCGCTCATTTGGTGGGGATAATCGTTGATGCGTCGCTCGGCATCAGGAATTCTCACCTTCTTTAACACTTCAATCGCTCGGTTCTGTGCCTCCGCTTTTCCAACTTTTTGGTGTAACTGAATCGCCTCCATGATCTGATCCCCCACCGTGAAAACAGGATTGAGCGAGGTCATCGGTTCTTGAAAAATCATGGCGATCTTATTGCCGCGAACTTCTCGCATCTTTTCTTCGCTTAAAGCTAAAAGATCAACCCCTTCCGGAGAATCACCGTAGTAGATTGCTTTCCCCTCCGCGATTTTTCCCGGACTCTCCACGAGTCGCAACAGAGAAAGGGCGGTAACGGTTTTGCCGCAGCCGGATTCTCCGACGATTCCCAAGGTTTCTCCACGGTTGAGGTGAAAGCTGAGGCCGTCGACAGCGGGATATTCTTTGCCACCAATCGGAAAGGTGACGCGTAGGTTTTGGATGTCGAGGAGTTTTTGCATGTTAGTTCACTCGTAACTTCGGATCAATCACATCCCTCAATCCTTCTCCTACCAAATTATAGGAGGTAATCGTTAAAAAAATCGCGAGTCCCGGAAAAATCGTCAGCCACCAGGCGATATCGATAAAGTCTCGTGATTGTGAAAGCAGGTCTCCCCAACTGGGGGTGGGAGGTTGAACTCCAAACCCGAGGAAGGAGAGAGAGGATTCTATCAGAATCGCCGAGGCAATGCCAAAAGTGGCGCTCACTAAAACCGGGGCAAGCGAGTTGGGAAGGATATGTCTTAAAATGATTCTTCGCGTCTTCATCCCTTCGCTGCGACAAGCGGTGACAAAATCTTGATCTCTTAGTTTTAAAAATTCCCCTCGTACCAATCTAGCAATCCCCGTCCAGCCAGTAAATCCAATGACAAGCATGATGTAGTAGATCGATGGTCCGAGGATCGCAAGTAGTGTGAGAATGAGAAAGAAGGTGGGAAAGCAGATCATGATCTCGATCAGTCGCGAGATGAGCATGTCGGTGGTTCCACCAAAATAACCAGCGAGCGCTCCAAAGAAAATTCCAATCACCGTATAAAGAGTGACGGCTACTAGGCCGACCGAAAGAGAGATGCGACTGCCATAGATCATTCTGCTCAAAACATCTCTTCCTTGTTCGTCTGTTCCTAGGAAGTGAGCGCGTGTAGGAGGGAGAAGAATCGAATTAAGGTCATAGTCATTGGGAGAATAGGGGACGAATGTGTAGCGAACCTCCGCCCCTTCTTTTTCCCATTGCTTGTAATCTGCGCCGGCTAACTCAGGATAAAGTTTGAGCATCTTGATCGGCCAAAGGGTTTGTAGAATGGGGAAGTAGGTTTTGTTTTGGTGTTTTAAATATACCGGTTCGCCGTTGGCGAGAAGAGGGGCGATGATGGCGACTAGTGCGGTGAAAATAATAATCCATAGACCAATCCGGTTGAGCCAGCTGCGGTTGAATTGGCGGAGGAGGAGAGACCAGTAATGGGGTTGAGTTGTAGAATTTTCAGTCATTTCTTCCCTCTCCCTTCAAACGTAATCCTCGGATCGACCCAGACGTACGCCAAATCACTCAACAATAAACTGATCAAAGTCAAAAATGCCGAAATCGCCGCAATCGCCATGATGGTCGGATAATCACGAGCTAACACCGATTCAAAAGCCAATTTTCCCATTCCTGGGATCGAAAAAATTTGTTCGATGATTACCGATCCTCCCAATAAGGCGGGAAGAAGAGTTCCCATCAACGTGATGAGAGGGATCAGTTGATTGCGAAAGGCATGCTTCCAAATTACCTTTCTTCTCGGTAGCCCTTTGGCCGCCGCCGTTCGCACAAAATCTTGTTTCACCACCTCCAACATCGTCGAGCGAGAAAATCGGGTGAGAAAGGCGAACCCGCCATAGACCATCGCAGTGACCGGCAAGACGAGGTGCCACGCAACGTTGCCAATTTTTTCAAAAAAGCTGAGCTGGTCGGCACCATCCGAAATAATCCCCAACATCGGAAACCAATTGAGATGATCGCCGCTCGCTAAATACATCAGTAAGATCGTAGCGACCCAAAAGCTCGGCAGGGAATAGAGGATGAAAAGGAACAGCATGATCGTACTATCTAAAAAAGTTTCTCGGTGCAGCGCGGAGTAAACTCCCAATGGGATCGAGATGAAATAGACGATGATAATTTCCAAAATATTCAAAGTCAGTGTGATCGGGAGCGCCTCCTTGATTTTATCAAGCACAGGACGGTGATCTTTAAAGGAGCGGCCGAAATCGAGTTTGACTAATTTTTTAATCCAAGTCGTGTATTGAATTGCATTCTGTCCCAACCAGGTGAGGGCCTTTCGAATGAAAAACGGTTTGTCTTGAGGATCGGAGCCGTGAATTCGAGTAGTGAAGTTGTGGATGAACGCTTCATATTTGGGAGGAAGTTCCACCTTCAATCCGTAAAGCTTCAACATTTCCTCCGCCACTTGTGCCGACATCGCCTCCGCTTTGAGCCCTTGCATCGCTTGTACCTTAAGCGAGATCGGATCTCCCGGGGCGAGTTTGATGATGAAAAAAGTGATGAGGGTAATCCCCAGGAGGGTCGGGATCATCGCGAGCAGTCGTTTGATAAGGTAGGAGGTCATGGTCCTTTGTCCACCTTCCATTCTAAAATATCTATTCCTGCGGGATAGACATTCACGTTGCTAAAACGACGTTGTCGCGCGACTAAAGCGGGGCCGGTGTAGAGAAAGGCGTATGGTTGCTCTTCATAAATAATTTCATGAAGACGATGATAGAGTTTAGCCCGCTTCTCTTTATCAAAAACGGTGCGAGCCTCTTCTAATAGACGATCCGCTTCACCGTTGTTAAAGCCGACAAAGTTGGAACCTTTTTCGACCTGAGTGGAGTGCCAGACTTGATACGGATCTTCGTCAAACCCAAACGCCCAGGCAAGCGAGACGGCGTCGAAGTCACGAGAGTTGAGTCGATTCACAAAGGCGGCCCATTCCATCGTCTGGATATTAATCTCAACCCCCGCTTTTTCAAAATCACTTTTCATGATGGTGGCAAGCCGGGTGTAAAAGGCGGCACCGGCTGGGATGAGAAAGGTGAAACTAAATTTCACTCCATCCTTTTCTCGAATCCCATCCCCGTCACGATCGATCCAACCACTTTCATCCAACAGTTTTTTTGCGGCTTCGGGGTTAAAGGTGATGTTGGGAAGTTCTTGGTTGTATTCGTAACCAAAGATCCAAAATGGTCCCGTTACTAATTTGCCCAATCCATATTCCAACTTATCTACGATTGCTTCCCGATTGATCAACTGTGCCAATGCTCGCCTCACTTTTTTATCCTGAAAAAAGGGGCGCCGCAGATTCCACCCGACGTAGCGATAGCCTGGGGTGTAATATTGAAGCTTCATGAACTGTTCATTAAATTGAGGAGAGCCAGTTTGCCTCACCCACTGGATTGGCCGCAGTGAGGCGATATCGAGATCCCCCTTTTTCAAAACTTGGAGCGCCACTGTGTCATCCGGAATAATTTTGAAGAGAATTTTTTTGATGTCAGGAAACTTGGTTTGATCCCAATACGCTTCATTCCTCTCCAACACGATCCGTTTTCCAGTTTGCCATTCCTTAAATTTGTAAGGGCCCGTTCCAATGGGTGCTCGGTTGACGGGGTGAGAGTTAAAGTCCTGTCCGTCATCGAAAAGGTGTTTGGGGATGACTGAAATCCCCCCGACAAACTCCAGCGCTTTAAAATATGGAATCGAATAGGTGAAGCGAACGGTATAATCGTCGAGTTTTTCCACCTCCTTAATATCTTTATAATAGACTCGCAGGTGAGGGGCATCGACCTTTTCATTCATGATTTGTTTGTAGGTATAGAGGACGTCGTCTGCTGTGAAGGGGGCACCATCATGCCACTTGATCCCCTGGCGTAGATGAAAAGTGAAAGTCAGTTTGTCGTCACTGATCTCCCAATTCTCGGCCAGTTTTGGTTTGAATTCTAACGTCGCGTTGTCTCGTTCGATCAAACCGTCAAAGATAAACCCGTTGATCCGTCCTTCATAAGCATCAGTTGCCGTCAGTCGATTGAGCGTATCGGGCTCACTCCCAAGATGGTAAACGAGGGTGTAAGGATCCTTGGGAACCTGGATGTTGCATCCGGTTGTTAGAACAACAACAAGGAGCAAAAATTTTAAAATCGAAATTCTCTTTTTCATATTTTTTCGGTGTTCGATATTCAAATCTAATCTATCTCGATTTCAGATAAATTCATCAAAATTCTTACGTGAGGTTTGCGAAATTCCCATTCGATCTGATGAGGAAATTGTTTTTTTGAAACTTGCGAGTATTCTCGGTAGTGGACTCGGTATTTCCATTTTTTTGAATTTTCAGACTTTTCATAGCTTGGATTTTCAGTTTCCAACATCCGTCGAACAAATTCTTCGACGGTTAAAGGGAGATGCAATGTCTTTTTTAGCGAATCTTCGTTCTGAGGAATCTGCTGATATTCATCACCACTTTGATAGGTGATTTGGTCTCCATCCGCGACCAAGCTAAGTCGAACTTCGCCAAGGTCGTCCAACATTTTCAAAGTCAGCTGATTGGGGGCGATGATTTTGAAGGCGGCATCAAAAAATTCAGCCTTTCCTTTTCGCTCGATCCTAACTTGACTGTAGGCGGAGAGTTTTTGCGTGGTGTAGGAAGGAGGGAGTTCGTGTGAAGTTCGTGGTGGAGTTTTGGAACAGGCGGATCCGAAAAGAAAAAGCATGAAAAGTAGGAAGTAAGAAGTACGAGATAGGATGGGGGATTTAGATTCCATTCGTTGAGAGGGATCCGAGTTTGGTCTTAATACGATTCATTTCTTCGATCTCTTGCGGTTCAGGATTTTTTTGTTGGATTGAGGCAGCAAGGGCTTGTTGAAAGTAGTTGCGTGCTTTGACGGTCTCTCCACTTTCTAAATAAAGATCCCCCAGGTGTTCGAGG